>CAXGRW010000084.1:0-12491 GCA_964012125.1 uncultured Rhodopirellula sp. | reverse complement strand
AGTCGGGGCGACTGGATTTGAATTGGCGGTTTGTGCACCGGGTTTTTACGGTGAAATTAATCAAAAGGATCGTGTGTGGCCGCTGGAAGGGCGTTTTCGATATTTTCGCATTCCAAGGCTTCACTGTCCGTTTTTATTGGTTTGACATAAGTAGAATGAAGTTTGCCCGTGTGTACCTTTGGCAGCTGATTGTTGGCCGCCAGCCAGAGATGTAAGCGTTGTTGCAGGATTGAATGTTTGCATTGAATTGCTCTGGAATTACAAGTGATTCGTTCAAATAAGCCCATGTTTCTTCGGAACCTAGTTGTGTCAGTTTCGCTACTTGTTGCCTTCATGGTTGGCATGGGAAGCGTAGCTTCTGCTGATGACGCTAAGGACGAATCCAGTTTCCGCACGCAATTGGCACCGTTACTGCGAACCTACTGTTATGACTGCCATGGTTCAGGTAGCGAGATCGAGCTTGAAAAATATCGCACGGCAGCGGAGATTAAGAAAGAACGAGGGGTGTGGGGGCGTGCTATTGCACAGATTCGTTTGGGAACCATGCCTCCCAAAGATGGTGAGCCTCTCGAAGCAGAAACTCGCCAGAAGTTGCTGAGCCTTTTGGACAAGTTGGTCAACTCCGTTGACTGCGTGAATAACCCTAACGCAGGTAAAGTTGCTTTGCGTCGTTTGAATCGGGCGGAATATCGCAATACGATTCGTGACCTGACAGGGGTGGATTATCAGGCGGCCGATGGCTTTCCGGGAGACGACGTTGGGTATGGCTTTGACAACATCGGGGATGTTTTATCCATGCCTCCACTACTGGTCGAGAAGTATCTTGACGCAGCGGAATCGATTACCGGGCAGGCAATCTACACACCACCACCCTCGCGGGTATTCGAATTGGATCAAGACCCCTCGAAATTAATTGATGCGGGTAAGTACAGCGTTGGAAGCGGACGCGTGACGTTGGCTACCCAAGGCACGGTGGCATTGGAGTGTGAAGTGCCGTTCACTGCGACCTTTACACTGACGATTGCCGCCAGCGGTGATCAGGGAGGTGATGAGCCAGTCAAAATGAAGATTGATAGTGGTAGGCTTCACAAGATCATACCGGTTCCCAAGGAAAAGGTAGAAGACTTTGAATTAGAGCTTCGCTTGGTTCGTGGAACACGTAGGATTGAGATCAGTTTTATCAATGACTATTACGTTCCCAAAAAAGCTGACCGTAATCTTCATGTTCATCACATTAATCTTCGTGGTGTTGAAAAACGAGCGATTGTGTCAGGTGATGTGGAGCTTCCCGCCAGTCATCGCAAGTTGATTTTCGTAACACCGGGAGGGAATGTTTCGCCGGATCAGGCCAGCGAGGAGATATTGGGTCGGTTTGCAAGCCGTGCCTTTCGAAGGCCGGCGACGTCACAGGAAGTCAAACGATTGGTTCAGCTCGCAGCGAAAGTGCGTGCTGAGTCCGGTAGGTTCGAGGAAGGAATTCAGGTTGCGATCCAAGCAGTCTTGGTGTCACCGCATTTTCTGTTCAAGGTAGAAACACCTAAGAAGGTGGATGCCCAAGGGAAGATGCCACTGGTTACGCAGTATGAGCTGGCGACACGGATTTCATATTTCTTGTGGAGCAGCATGCCAGATGACGAATTGTTGCTGTTAGCTCATCGCGGGCAACTCCGCGAACCCACTCGTTTGCTTGACAAAGTTGCTCGCATGTTGCGGGATCCAAGAGCCAATCGTTTTGTCAAGAATTTTGCGGGGCAATGGCTTCAATTGCGGAATCTGGATCAGATGCGTCCTGATAGCGAAGTCTTTGATACGTTCAATGATGAGATACGTGAGTTGATGCGTCGTGAGACGTTGACATTTTTTGCCGGAGTTATGCGAGGTAATTTACCTGTGACAACCTTGTTGGATGGGCAGTTCACCTATCTCAACGAATCGCTGGCGCGGTTCTACGGGATCTCGGGGGTCAAAGGACCAGAGTTTCGTAAGGTGTCACTGGTCGGAACGCCACGTGGTGGGCTCCTCACTCAGGCAAGCATCCTGACGGTGACAAGCGATCCAACTCGCACCAGCCCAGTCAAGCGTGGTAAGTGGATTCTAGAAAATCTGCTGAACACACCGCCACCACCTGCTCCTCCCAATGTTCCTGAACTTGAGAAGGCCAGATTGACCGGTACGTTGCGTGAACGCATGGAGCAGCATCGAGCAAATCCTGCTTGTGCGGCCTGTCACAACATGATGGACCCACTTGGGTTTGCACTGGAGAATTATGATGCCGTTGGACTGTGGCGTGATCGGGAAGGTGGTCAGGCGATTGATGCATCAGGACAACTGCCTGACGGCACAACGTTTAGAGGGGTCGGTGAGTTGAGAGAGATGCTGGTCACGCAGCGGAAGGACCAATTCACAAGATGCTTGGCGGAAAAGCTTTTGATTTATGCAATCGGTCGTGGCACAGAGTATTACGACAAATGTGCCGTTGATCAGATTGTCTTGGAAGCACAGCAGCACGATTACAAATTTGCCTATTTGATCGCGGGGATCATCAACAGTGATCCTTTTCAGAAACAAGGGTACCGGGAATAAAGATGCCTAGCACACTTTCACGACGCACGGTTTTACGCGGGCTTGGAACCACAGTCGCACTTCCGGTCTTGGCTGCCATGTCCGAGACACGCCTGTTGTCTGCAGCTGCGGTAGATATGAAGGTGCCACTTCGAATGGCATTTTTTTACGTACCCAATGGCATGCATATGCCGGATTGGACACCGGCCAAAGAAGGGACTCGTTTTGATTTACCACCGACGCTGGCCAAATTATCTGAGCACCGGAAATCATTCAATGTGCTTTCCGGACTTGCGTTGGATGGTGCACGAGCACATGGCGATGGTGGTGGTGATCATGCTCGAAGCGTTGCGTCGTTCCTGACAGGAGCACATCCACGCAAAACTAACGGAGCGGATATTCAGAATGGTGTTTCTGTGGATCAGGCAGCAGCAAAGCAAATCGGTGATGCCACGCGATTTGCCTCTCTTGAGTTAGGGTTGGAAGCAAGCGCTCAGGCAGGTAACTGCGATAGTGGGTACAGCTGTGCTTATGCATCGAACATGTCATGGCGGGGACCGACCAATCCGGTTGCAAAAGAGATCGACCCAGCAGCCGTTTTTGATCGATTGTTTGGTGGACAGACCGAAAAGTCGACAAGACGGGCAAAAAGTACTCGTGAGAAATACCGTAAAAGCGTCTTGGATTTTGTGCTTGAGGATGCAAAAGAACTACACCGCAAGTTGCCTGCGGTGGATCAACGAAAACTGGATGAGTACCTCTACTCAGTTCGCGATGTTGAAAAACGGCTTGTGGGTGCAGATCGTTTGAGACTGTCTGAGGATGGTGTGCCTGATTATCCGCGGCCTAGCGGGGTGCCACGAGAACTGGGGCAACATGCGGAACTCATGTTGGATATGGTTGCTTTGGCCATGCAGACTGACAGCACGAGGATTTTGTCATTCATGTTTACCAACGCCGGGTCAAATCGAAGCTATCCCGAGATTGAAGTCTCGCAGGGGCATCATTCACTTTCACATCATGGCAAAAGCAAAGAGAAACAGGCAAATATCGCCAAGATTAACCGTTTTCAGATTGAGCGTTTTAGTTATTTACTAAAACGACTTGGCTCAATTTTAGAAGACAATGGCAAGACCTTGTTGGACAACTCGATGCTGGTTTATGGCAGTGGCATCAGCGATGGTGATCGCCACAACCATGATGACCTGCCGATCATTTTGGCTGGCAATGCCGGTGGTCGTATCAGGACAGGCCGGCATATTCGTTATGAGAATGGGACACCTTTGTGCAATCTGTACCTTTGGATGATGAACCAAATGGGTGCTAGAGCAGATAGCTTTGGTGATAGTACAGGTCGATTGAAAAACCTCGGCTAAGGCCCACGCAAAACTCACATTCTCTTGGTGAGGACAGTTTGACTGCTCGGTCGAACTTCCGGCAGCTCGCAGGTTATTCAGGACGTGGTTGCCTGGTTTGCGGCGGCGGTTCGCCGCTACGTTTTGGGGGCTCGAGAGGATGGAGCGTTTCTTGCCACCTTGCAGTGTGTACCTACGGGGCGGTTGTAGAGTTTTCAGCTACCGCAACGATCTCGGTCGCGTCAGTTGTCAGATACTTCTTCGCTGCGTTTTCGACATCGTCGACGGTGATGTTGCGTAAGCAGTCGAGTGCATCATCAGTGCTCAGGTATTCTCCACAAGTCAGCCAGCGGCTTCCGATCCCAAACAGTCGATTGCTTGGACGTTCCGATTGCATGATAGCGCCGGCGGTCGCCTTGCTGAGGGTCTGTTTTAATTCTTCGGGTTTGATGCCTTTGTCAATCGTGCCTTGGATGATGTCGTCCATCAGGCGACAATTTGACTTTGCATCTTCGGGTGCGCAAACCATGTAGGTAAACCATGCACCTTCATTCATGAATTCATGGGGCCAAAGAGTTGCGACTTCTGCACGTCCTGAATCGATCAATTCCCAGAATAACCGGCTACCGCCCTCGTCACCCATGATTGAGCCGAGTGCTCGGGCGGCATAGCGATCATCGCTGGTACTGCATGGTCCCGGAGAAATGCCGACCATGTAAGCTTGTTGTGCATCGGGGATCGCGATTCTAGGTTCAAGTGAAATGCCGTCCGGCACTGTATCCGGCGAATCGGTAGCAGGTGTCGCGACTGTCGGTCGCTGTGACCATGCTTGTGTGAGCTGTTCAACTTGTGCGACGAGCGCGTCAAAGTCGATGTTGCCACTGGCTGCCAAAACAATGTTTTCTGGGCGGTAACGTCTGTGAAAGTAATCACGCATCGTCGTGGCTTCCATCGTCTTGATCGACTCCGCCGTACCAAGAATGCGTCTCCCCAGCCCTCGAGGTCCAAAGTGGACTTCCATGGCCCGCTCAAATGCGCCGAAGGGTGGTTGGTCTTCGTACTTTGCGATTTCCTCGAGGATCACCTGCCGTTCCGTCGCAAACTCATCTGCATCTAAGGTCGGGCTTAGCATGTCCGTCAGCAAGTCAATCAAACGATCTTGGAATTTCGGCAGGACAGTCGCGTAGTAAACTGTCTGTTCTTCGCTGGTGTAGGCATTGCTTTGGCCACCCAGTTCATCGAGTTCGCGATTGACATCTGCTGCTGATCGGCGGTTTGTTCCCTTGAACATCATGTGCTCAAGAAAGTGGCTTAGTCCTGACTCCCGGTCCACTTCATCACGTGAGCCAGCACGAACAAAGTATCCGAAGGCCGCGGAGTAACCGCGTCCATCGATTTCTGCGGCGACACGCAGTCCATTGGAGAGAGTAGTTTCGCGAAACTCGGGCATCTTTAAACTGCAGTGGATTCGGAGGATTCGGGAATCGTCAGCGGGTTGGGGCCGAGCGTTACGATTCGATAATCTTTGGGGGGATTGGCCGACCAGTAATCGCGGATGTCGTCCAGGCTGAGCGATTCGATAAGGGTCTCAAGTTCAACCGTGGTCATGGGGCGACCTAGCTGATAAAAGTCGGAAGCCATCGATGACGCTCGTGAAGCACTTGATTCCTGCTCCATGATCAAGCCACTTTCTATACGGACTTTCCAACGCTCAAGCTCACTGGATTCAAGGTCGCCCAGCAAGCTTTCGATCTCGTGCAGCGTGACATCCAGTGTTTCTTGAGCACGTTCAGGTGTTGTGCCAGCATAGCCAAAGACGCCCCCGCCATTCTTTAAAGAATGACAACTGGCAGTGACGGTGTAACACAGGCCTCGTTTCTCGCGAACGCGATCAAACAGTCGACTGCTCATGCCATCACTCAGAATGCCCATGCCCGCCCGTAATTTGAAGTATTCAGGGTGGCTGTAGGGAACGGCGTCGAAGGCAAATCCGATATGGGTTTGGCTGGATGCTGATTCGAAATGTTCGTACTTGGCAACTCCGGCGGGACTCGGAAGGTTTTCGAGTTCGCCAGTACGCCAGTCGCCAAAGGCTGCTTCGGCCCAGTCGATCACCTGTGCGGCGTCTACCTTGCCAGCGATTGAGAGAATACCACCCGTTGCGTGATAGTTGGTTTGATAGAAATCACGGATGTCTTCCTGCGTGATGTCTTGGA
The DNA here is from genome assembly GCA_964012125.1 of uncultured Rhodopirellula sp. Taxonomy (GTDB): domain Bacteria; phylum Planctomycetota; class Planctomycetia; order Pirellulales; family Pirellulaceae; genus Rubripirellula. The sequence continues at coordinate 6,358 of CAXGRW010000084.1, read as the reverse complement.
TTCCTGTTTCTGTGCCATAGTTGGAACGCCCCAATCGTTCGCCATAGTGCAGCTCACGCAGGCGACGCATGACCCGATGAGTAGGTTCGTCCTCCATGGCACGTAATTCCTGAACCGCCATCATGCGGGCATCGTCCAATTGATCCTGTGGAAGATGCGGTTTGCGTGCGATGTCGGCATAAAGCGAAATCGCTGCCTCCAGAGACTCGCTTGGCATCGCAGCTCCGAACGAGACAAATGCAGTGCTGACACCTGAGTTGCGATCGATGCCAAGGTTGTCTTGAGCAGCGACCAGATCGCGACTGCTGTATTGGCCTGCACCTCGCTGGATCATTTCGCAAACCATTCCGCTCAACCCACCAAGATGAGTAGGTTCTCGGTGCACACCTGCGTGCAGGTTCAGGGAAAGTGCTGCTGTCCGCAGCCATGGCATGGGTTGAACAAGAACCGTCAATCCATTGGAGAGTGAGTGGCACTTGATGGGGGACGCAGTGGTTGGGGTATTCAGAGCAGACTCCACTCTCGGTGTGAATCAAAATCGCGTGTTTATTCGGTGGTGGAAGATCAGGCAGCAGCCTGACAACAAACGTGGAGATTTGTGCTTATGCCAAGCCGCCAATGGTGACGACGTCAACCGTTTCCACGCGGCCGACCAAGGTATGGCTACTGCAATCGTCGACGTGGATTTTCATGAACTGTCCTGCTTGTCGCCGATTCCCATCAAAGACCACGATGCGGTCGCAATGGGTGCGACCGGTCATTTGAACAACGGCCCCCTCAGGAGACTTCAGGCCTTTTTTGCTGGGCCCTTCCACGAGAACGTCGACGGTTTGCCCAATGAGCTTCTGGTTGTCTTCCTTGGCGATCGCATCCTGAACAGCTAACAGCTCATTGTTACGCCGGATTTTGACTTCTCTGGGAATATCGTCGGGCAGGCGATCCGCAGCCTTGGTGCCAGGTCTCTCGCTGTATTGGAAGATGAAGCTGTTTTTGAATCGGCACCGCTCCACCAGCTTGATGGTCTTCTGAAAGTCTTCCTCCGTCTCTCCGCTGAAGCCGACAATGAAGTCGCTGCTGATCGCTGCTTCGGGAAGAATCCGCTCGATTCTTTCAAACATTTCCATATAGTCTGAAACGGTGTATCCGCGTTTCATTCTTTTTAGAACCACGTCCGAGCCGCTTTGTGCCGGCACGTGAAGGTACGGTGAAACCTTGGGTAAGTCGCGTATGGTACACAGCAAACGTTCGGTCATGTCCTTGGGATAGTTGGTCACAAATTTGATGCGTTCGAGCCCCTCGATGGGTTGCAGTTGCTCGAGCAAATCAGCCATGTCTGTGATCGTTCCGTCTTCATTTTTGAATTTGTAGCTGTTGACGGTTTGTCCCAGTAGCGTGATTTCACGGCAGCCCTGCTCCGCAAGGATCTGAGCTTCTGAAACAATTTGTTGAGGGGACCTTCCCTGCTCTGGGCCTCGCGTGTTCGGAACAACGCAATAGGTGCAGAACTTGTCACAGCCGATCTGTATTCGCAGATAAGCCTGAAACGGCGTAGGACGCATGGAAGGGTCACGAAGTGGATCAAACGTTTCATGACTGCGGGCGATCACAGCCTGTGATCCCTCGTTGCGTTTCAGTGAGACGGCCATTTGACGACCTTCACCCGCACGAACTTTCTCAATCAAATCGGGCACGCGATGTAATTGACCAGGGCCAATCACCATATCTACATAAGGTGCCCGCTTAAAAACGATCTCCTGATCTTTCTGTGCCATGCAACCCATGACGCCAATCAACTTGTCCGGTTGCTGCTCTTTGGTCTGTCTGATCTTGCCGAGTGCGCTATAGATTTTTTCTTCAGCGTGCTCACGTACACTGCAGGTGTTGTAAAAAATGCAATCCGCTTCCTTGGGAGTGTCGACCACGGTGTAGCCGTGTCGTTTCAGGTCAGCGATGACCATCTCGCTGTCCAGAACATTCATCTGGCAACCGACCGTCTTGATGTAAACGCGTTTGTTCATCTGTTCCATATTCAGGCAATTGATTCAGGGGCTCATCCAACTGTTCGTTCGACAAGGCTTAAGTGCTGACAGTCACGTCTCGATCAATCTGACGTGTCACCATCAGGGGGCGGCGAATCGCCGACTGTTGGGGGCTTCGGGTTCTGCTTGTCCACGAATTCACGGAGACTGTCAGTGAGATTAGTGCGACGCCGATTCATCAAACTCAACATCAGGATCGCAGCGATCAACACGCTGCCAAGCCACAGCAGCACACTGGGGGAGAGGATCGATTCGGTCAGGTTTGCGGACATACCGATAGAATACCCGCTGACACGGCTATTCGGGTAGGCTTGTTCTTGGCACTAACGTTGAGAAGCGGAATCTGGGGCATTTAAAGCGGGGTGGTGGGCTCCCCCCATCCTCTGGCAACCGCCCACGACTGGTCACAGCCAGAGCCGCAGGCCACGAGGCTTTGATTCCTAGCTCATCATTCCCCGCCCCATGATGCCTGGCCCGTTGCCTCGCTGGCCGCTTGGCCGTATCCGTGCATGGGGGCAGTGCTACAGGACTCTCTGAGTACTCAGGACAGTGGGGCAACTCAGGATAATGAGGCAACTCAGAATAGTGGCCCCAATCAGGACTGAGGTTGAGAGGTAGGCTCTGAGAAGTCGTCATTGATGCTTGGCGGCAGAATCGCTGGTGGTGCCTCGATGGCGGAGTTGGGGTTCGCAGTCAGGTTATCGACACGCTGTTGACTGGGAACAACCACGCCACAGCTGACGACGAATTGAATCGCTTCATCCACCGTCAGGTTGAGATCAATCGCCTCACTCTTCTTCACCGTCACGGTGAAGCCTGTCATCGGCATTGGGCTGGTGGGCATTAAAACGCTCAGCATCTGCTCGCCTGTCGCCTCTGCGATCTCTCGCATGCTGTCTCCTGTCACGAAGCCAAGCGACCAAATGCCCTCTCTGGGATATTGGATGGCAACAACGCGGTTGAATTCGATCTCTCGTTCGCTAAAGGCAAAGTCAGTGACTTGTTTGACACTACCATAGACCTTGTTGACCACCGGAATGCTCAGGATCGCATGGTCAAAGCCTTTGACAAACCATCTGCCCATTCCGAGCGTGAACAGTCGCCCCAGAAAGTACAGAACGATTGTGAAAGCACATATAAAGATCGGGACAACTTGCCAGCGAGGCATGTATTTCAGTTGAACATAGCGATCCCAGTAAGCCTTGGAGTTTGTGGGCGGCGGTGAGTAGTCACTCTTATCGTCGACTAACTTCTTTACATAGTCTGGCAAGTAGCGACGACCTGTTGGGCCAGGCACGTATTCTGTGCCTTGGTACAGAAAACCGTTACCTTTGCCTGTGCTGTTCGCGATCGCGCCTTTGGGTAGATCGCTGAATGTCTTGTCGGGAATGCTCCAGACAATGGCGCGTTGTACACCGGATTCGATCGGACGAAGCACGTAGTTTTCGATTGTGTTCCAAGCCCAGATCAGGACAACAATCGTCAGCAGCGGGGGTAGGACAACACCGAGTCCGCGCAGGATCGCACGTCGCGAACCGCCGGCGCGTGATGAAGTGCCCTTCGCTGTGGTGCTGTTCGCCTTGTTGCTGTTCGATTCCATCGTGTTTTCGTTATGCGGTATGTCGCGGCCTGCTTGTGTTTGTTTCGTTGAACCGACCTCGCGAGATCAGTTGTCACGCGTGTGGCAGTTTTGATCATCGCCATCGGCAGATCAATGAATTCAGGTGAATGCAGCGTGTGATCTAAAATTTCTTCGTTGGGAAGTACTCGATTGGTCCATGGAATCAGGACGCTCAGGAAATTTCGACTTCGATCAAGTGAGAATTATCGTCTGGGTAATTATCAGATGCTGTCCATCAGGAGCGTAATGCTCGGGCAACTACCGCCAAACAGACTCCCTGTGCACCAGATGCCAGCAAAACACGCGACACCTCATTTGCCGTCGCTCCGGTCGTCATCACATCATCGACCACGAGGATGCGTTTTGCCTTAATTCTCGTAAGTCTCCCACCAGCATAGCTTTTTTTTACACAAAACGCACCGCTTACATTTCTATTCCTCGCTTGATCACCCAACCAAGCTTGTTTGCTGATTCTCCGAGTGATTTTCAGTGGTTGGCGGCACGGGACCCTGAGAGTTTTGCCCACTTCCTCAGCGATGACTTGATTTCCATTACCGCCTCGTGCGAATTGGCGGGTGAAGTGGGAGGGAACGTAGGTCACGAGGTCAAATTTGGACGGTAATCCCTGTAACTCAAGAATTCTCGCCCCCAAACGCCTCCCCAAAGTCGCGTTAAGAGCAGTGTGATGTGCGTGTTTCGCGGCCAGAACAACCTCTCGAACTCGATCTTGGTAGAGCCATAGGGGGAAAATTGCCTCGAATCTAAATTTCTGGTTGTGACAATGGGGACACTTGGCGGGACTGCCGCCCTCAGGTTCAGTTTGGAAAATGTTTGGCCCGCTACCTGAATTAGAAGTGAGTGTCTGGGACGCGTCGCTTCGGATTGTTTCGCAAGTCTTGGCAGGCAATTCGGCATCTTTCTCTGGCTTTCGGATGGCGACACCGCTCTGCGATGTTGAATTTTCGATCACTTTCCCAGTTTTAGTACGGGGCACACCGCAACGGCGGCACGCTGTAATCGTCAGGTTCTCACTTTCCGAGATTGCCGCTGAGCATGGAATGCAAAAATCGGCTGCGGCGCCCTGCGTTGCCGGTGGCAGTTGGTTGCACAGCGGGCAAGATGGCGGCCAAATGAGATCAGCTGTGGCTGTCAGGCCTGCAGAGACTCGCCGTCTCAGGGCTGTCAATTCGACACGTTGGACCATTGAGATCTCCCTGCCAAAGATTTTTCTGATTTTTCGACGAACCTCTCTGGGGCAGATGCGTCTATCCAACCGACGCCCTGACTCGGCTTTGGGCCACGCGTTGTCGTGGTTTCACTGGCCTTAACGATCTCCTTGGTATAACCTTGAGATCGGAAGCGGGTGTGTGAATCTTCTGATTCCTCACCGATTTCACAATTTTTCTGTATCCGCTCCTGCACCGTCGAGGTGCCTCTGGAGGTTCAAATGCGTTTCGAACAAGTCATTACCGCCGTAACTCGCCCTGTGGTTGTTGCCACTGTCCGTGAGATCAAGGTCGTTGTGTCGTTCGTAGGCGATATGGCCCTCCATCTATGTCAGCAGCGGAAACCTTTAGGGATGCCTGCGTATTCCAGCGGCTTGTTTATGTCGCCCATGGACGCCATGGGCAGGCAACGCTCCGGAATGACGGGCAGTCAACGCGGCAGATTGTGTCTTGAGCCTAAGTGGGCTGGCGCGACCTGCTCGATGGGAACAAAAAACGCCTAGTTGGGCGATCCCCTGTTCCCGCGTTGTTCGTTGGTCGCCGTTGGCTAACCGGAGAAGGATTGTGTCCATGGTGTCAAACGACATCAGGACTTAGGCCTTGAAACGGTTGCGGTACGAGCGATTCCAAGACAGGCGACTTCTCGGTTTGTAAGCATCGAACTTCGATGTTTCTGATTACGGTTGCCATCCATTTGTCAGTTTGCATCTGTCGGTTGTTAACGATTCCGACACAGTAAATGGCAAGTCTCAAGAGACAGAAAAATCACGTACGCAAATGCGTGCAACAGCCCTATTGAACGCTTCTGCATGAGGAGCGGAAATTCCGGCGTCCGGCTTATCGCGGCAACGCGTTGAAGCGCGTCGGTATCGGAGGAACCGAAAATGAAACTAGTAGAAGAAATATCATCCCGGAATCAAGCAAAGACTGTTTCCGAACTCGTGCTGGCCGCACAGGCTGGTGATCGAGAGGCATTTGGTGAATTGTTTGAACGCTACCGACCGGCGATTGTTGCGTTGGCAATGCGGCGAGTTCGTAACGCTGATGAGGCAGAAGAGTTGACACAGGATGTCTTCGTCCAAGCCATGCAAAAGCTTCAGCAGCTTCGTGTGCCTGAAGCATTCGGTGGCTGGTTACGTCAAATCGTGCACCGGATGGCAATCAATCGCCTGACCCGTCGGCGTGCGGCACTTGCTTGCGACCCCGAGACTCTCGAGGCAACTTGCTTTTCGATTGGCTCGCCGGACGATATTGCTGAGGGGCGTGAACAGGCTGCAGTGATCAGGAATAGCATTGATCGACTCGGCTCACTTGATCAGCAGACGCTTAAAGCATTTTACCTTCAAAGTAAGTCACTGATTGAGATGAGTGACCAATTTGAGGCCCCGGTGGGAACCATCAAGCGTCGGCTTCATGTCGCGCGTAAACGCCTCGCCAAGGAAATGGATGTGATGCAGGCGGTGTGAGCATTG
>CAXGRW010000083.1:0-12495 GCA_964012125.1 uncultured Rhodopirellula sp. | reverse complement strand
TGGCCCTCCTTGGTGACGCTTGGGCTACGGCAGTACGAAACGAACGATCATCAGACGCGGTTCGCAAGTTGGCTGATTTTGTTGACCAGTATCCCGGCCATAAAGACGCGCCCAATGCGGCGAGAGGCTGCGCCCAATGCTTGAAACAGCTGGGACGCGACGCCGATTCCACGGCAATGCTGTCGGACCTTTTGAATCGTTGGCCGGATTCATCAGCTGCAGTCGCAGTCGTCCGCACACACTGCGGACTCTCACCTGCCCTGATACCGAGTGCCGTGAAGCACTGGGTGATTACAAAAGCAAATACGAATGACTTGGATTCGTTTGACACCAGCACAACCATGCTTGGCTTGATCATTGCATCAGAGACGTCGGAACTGGTTGCGTGGTCCAACCTGTCGGAGCATTTGGCAATCACTGACATCACCGGGCAAACCACATCCGACACACTGCGACAGTTGCAAACCGAGAAACGAGAATCAGACGCTGAACAATTGGCGGTCAAACTGATTTCTTCTGCATCCGATCGAAAAGTCGCCCCGGCGGCACGCGAGGCAGCGTGCCGATGGGCAGGCCGCACTTCTCGATGGTCGATGCTCGCAATCGCTTCTGAGACAGAAGATTTGAACACCGCTGATCCGACTCGGACACTCGCCGTTGAGCGACTATTCGCTGAGGCTCTCACACAAACCGGACAAACCCAACAAGCTTATGCATGGTGGGTTCACTTGGCAGATGTCAGATCGGCAGACGATTTCCGAATTTTGATTCGTTGTGCTGAAACGGAAACAGCATTCGGCAATGATGCGGACAAAGCAGAAGAGCGTATCGCCGCTGCCCGCAGGGCTGCCGGTGACAACGCCGCCAGCATTTCTTTGACGAAGATGCTGGAATCTGAACTTGCGATCCGCAGATCGAACTTTGACGAGGCGCGCACAATTCTTGAACAGGTGGTCCGATCGGCCGATACCGCCGCCCAACTTCGAGGCAGAGCACAGTGGCTGATTGGTGAAACGTGGTACATGCAGCGTCGGCACAAGGATGCCATTGAGGCGTACCGCAAAGTGGAAGCCATGGACACCACTGGCACCTGGGTAGCTGCTTCCTATCTGCAGGCTGGCAAATCGTTTGAACAGATGGGCCGAGTCAAAGAAGCGACACTCTGCTACGGCGCCATTCTGAGTCGTTTTGCAGATACGTCTTATGCTGCCCCAGCGAGTAACCGTATGGCGGCCTTGTCATCCGACAGAAATCCCTTACCCACTTCTTCATCCCAACCGACGATCCGACGATGACCCCACAACATCGCCAAACAACCCACTCTCGGCTATTACCTGTCAACGGGAAGTCGAACCGTCATCAATGGCAACTTCTATCTCGAATATTGCCATTGATCGTTCTATCAATCGGCGCAAGCTGGTGGATGATCGAGATGCGTCCAGCGATGGCTCAATTCCCAAACCAGCCAACCACGTCGGCACCACCCTTTCAGCCAATCAATCAGAATCTCAACAATGGAGCGGCCCCCTCCATCCCAGCGTCGGCAATTCCATCAACAGAATTCCAGCCAAATGCCGCTGCCGCACCCGCAGAATCTGCTGACGAAGCTAGCTGGGAGCTACCTGGTTTCTTCGCAAAAATCTCGGAGGGAGGCTGGCTGATGCTGCCGCTTGCGATTTGTTGCGTCGTGGTATTTTCGCTATCGATCGAACGAACCATTGCACTGCGACGAGCACGCGTGATCCCAAGACCCTTTGTGCGTCGGTTCACGGAGTGTGTTGAAGATGGACAACTGAGTTACGAAGAAGCAACCGAACTTTGTGAGGAATACGACTGCCCAGTGGCAGAGGTTTTCCGGGCGGCAGTCCGCCGTTGGGGACGCCCAATGTTCGAAGTTGAGCAGGCCGTGATGGACGCAGGTGATCGTGTTGCAGATGGCTTGCGCAGGTTCTTGCGAGTCTTCCACGCGATTAGCAATGTCGCGCCTCTGATCGGCCTACTGGGAACCGTCTTGGGGATGATCAATTCGTTCGAAACCATTAGTTCCCAAGCTTCTCTCGGACAACCTGAATCGCTGGCCTCTGGAATCAGCGTCGCTCTCATCACCACTGCCGGTGGACTGACAGTGGCGATTCCCGCTTACCTCGCCTACATGTATTTCAGCAGCAAATCAGACAATTACCTCAACGAGATTGACAAACTTTGCCAACGAGTCGTGGACTGCATCTCGGCCGAAGGTCTTGAGAACGCCAGTGGAAATCGCTCGAACCGGAAACGAAGAGCGGCCTGATCACTGCCAACAGCTGGAACCTTAATCAAGCTAATCGCTCGCATCAAAGCGGTTGGGTTATTCAGAATTCCGCTTCGCGTCACGTGAACTGCACAACACGAAACCCAAAACACAAACCCTTTTCCTGGTGATGATCAGATGACTACCGGTCGACAAAAGACTGAAGACGCAACGATCAACCTGACCCCAATGATCGACGTCGTATTCCTTCTGGTAATTTTCTTCATGGTTGGAAGCGAATTTAGCGAAGCAGAGAGCAAAATCCCGGTCAATGTCCCAACGGCAGGCCAAATGCAGGCAATCACTCGGGGCCCAGATGAATTGCTCGTCGAAATCGCAATCGATGACAGTGTCTCCCTGAACGGAGAAACAATGTCACTCGACAATTTGACGACGAAACTAAAACAGTCCCACGCCAATTACCCGGGTGCGAAAGCCATCGTGCGCGGTGAAGCGTCTGGCTCGCTACAACGCACCGTCGAGGTGCTGCAAGTCGTTCGCCGAAGCGGAATCGAGAACATTGGCATTTCCACGAAAAGGATGAATCGTTGATAGATCAGGCCCCTTTATGGGCAGATCCTCGACTCACCTACACGGTTGCGGCCATAGCTGTATTACTGTTGCTTGCCGCTGTCTGGCTGTTTGGAAGGAAAAAACGACAAGGCCGCCAAGCCGGTGTTATTTGCCTGTCGATTTCCATCGCACTTCACTTAGCGTTGATCATCATGGTGCCCAAGTTGCCCATGTTCCGAGGACACGCCACTGTTCCCAACGAAACTGCAACGTCAACGACGGAGTCGATTGCTTCGTTTCAATTTTTCGATCCCGACGCGGAATTCTCAGCCGATCGGGAAGAAATCGAAACGCCAATAAGCCCATTGCCGCTTTCAAATTTGACTGACTTGCTGGATCCCCCGAGCACCCAAGCGACGCGTGTAGAGAATACGATCGCGCAGGACAATACTTCCCCCGCAGATGTAATGGAACAACCGGCCGCTGCAGAGCCAGCTCCTGATTCCGACACTACCCCGTCAGCGCCGCTTGAAACCTTTGCGATCGAGTCATTGATTCCTGAACTCCTGACGACGGAAGTTATCCCAACATCAACGGATAAAAGCCCAGCAGCAAGTATTGCTGCCAGTATGACTTCACAACTGGACTCTTTACTGGAGTCTGCTTTTTCTGCAAATCAATCGACAACTCCGCCGATCCCCGCAACCCCATCCGTTGCGACCACACAAACCAACTCAGCACCGTCAGCTAAAACCACTCCGCAACGGACAGCGTCCCAGACACCGTCTCAGCTTGCCTCTGCCAAGACCTCGCCACTGGTTGCCTCAAGCCAGCCAACCCAAAATGACTTTGCCAATCGTAACGGCGATGCCAAGATCACAGCACTGGCACAGACAGGCGGCAGCGAAGAAACAGAAGCGGCAGTTGCATCAGCCTTGCGTTTTTTGGCACAAACGCAACAACCCAATGGTTCATGGAATCCCCAAACCACAGGTGCTGGAGTAGAGCGTGCACCACTGGGTGTGAATCGGCATGGTGCGGGCGGCAGATCTGAAACCGCCATCACTGGCCTTGCTCTCCTCGCGATGATTGGTGCAGGGAACACGCACCATCAAGGCCCCTACGCTGACAATGTTTACCGCGGGCTGGCATTTTTAATCAATTCACAGAGCCGCGCTCCCCAAAACATGGGATCATTAGCAGGCCCAACCACCTCTGTTTATTCGGCAACCTATAGCCACGGAATCGCAGCTTTGGCAATGTGCGAAGCAGCCGCGATCACGCAGGACGCGTCAGCCCTGGTTTCCGCAAGACGCGCGATGGCCTACACGAGGCAGATTCAAATTCCAGGCACAGGTGGGTGGCGATACACACGATATGACCGCGACGGAGACCTCAGCCAATTGGGCTGGCAGGCGATGGCTCTCGATGCTGGGCACCGCGCCAAAATTCCAGTCAACCCACAAGCCGTCAATGGGATCCAGCGGTTTCTCAAAAGCGTGCGTGCAGGCCGAGGCGGTTTGGCTTCGTACCGGCCTCGCGAAGTTCCCACTCGAACCATGACAGCCGAGGCACTGGCAACCCGCCTGCTCATTGGTGAAAGCGTACCCAAAACCGAAATTGCCGAGGCCGAAAGGTTTCTGATGCAACAACCGCCGGGCATTGGTGTCGACAATTATTACTACTGGTATTACGCGACCCTCGCGTTGCACCAGTTGCAAGACGATGCATGGCGTCAATGGAACGCCGCCTTGCAGCGTCAATTACTATCTTCACAACAACCCAACGGACGCTGGTCTTCCAATACTGTCTGGGGTGGCTATGGTGGTGAAATCTACACAACTTCCATGGCTACCTTGTGTCTTGAAACCTATTACCGCCATGCGATACGGGAAAACAAGGCCCGAATTGCAACGCGTCCGGCCACGCAGAACTTTCAACGTTGAATAATCCAACCCAACTCGTCGAGACATTGCGTCAAGCGGCGGCCGAAATGGGGTTTTCACAGTTTGGAATTACCCCCGCTGTGTCACTTTCGGGCTACTCTGACCTCGTTGCCTGGATCAATTCTGGATACGCAGGCGAGATGGGATATTTCTCACAACGCCAACAGGCGTACCAACATCCTGATGGCGTTCTGGAAGGCGTCAAGTCAATCATCGCCTTGGCATATCCCTACGATACCGGAGAGGCGGCACCCTGCTCAAACGGTCTGGGCCGGATAGCCAAATATATCTGGTCAGGTGTCGACTACCATGACATCATTCACCCAAAGCTGAAACAGCTCTGCAAACTCATCATGGACGAATCACCGACATCCAAAGCACGCGGAGTGGTCGACACCGCACCTTTGATGGAACGTGAAATTGCAAAACAAGCCGGATTGGGCTGGCAAGGCAAGAACACATTACTCTTGAATAAGCATCAAGGCAGCTACTTCTTTTTGGCATGCGTTCTTTGCAACACCGACCTGCCGCACAACAACAGCCATGACGCCAGTCACTGTGGCACCTGCCGAGCCTGCCTCGACGCCTGCCCTACCGATGCATTTCCGAAACCGGGAGTGCTTGATGCATCGCGGTGCATCAGCTATTTGACCATTGAGCACAGGAGTCCGATTCCAGTCGAACTGCGAAAAGGGATTGGCAACTGGCTGTATGGATGCGACGTTTGCCAGGACGTGTGCCCTTGGAACCGCAAACCAACACGCGATGCGGCCCACATTGCGCCGAACAATGAGCCACAAGCATCACAAGATCAACACTCGGCAGACCTTAAACCGGACAGCCAGCGATTCGAGCATATTGAATTGACGGAACTATTCAAAATCGACGATGAACAGTTTCGACAACGTTTTCGGAAAACACCATTGTGGCGTGCCCGCCGCAGAGGCGTGCTCCGCAATGCGGCCATTGTCTTGGGTAACCAAATGCAGCCTGACTCAATACCTGCCCTGAATCGAGGACTCTCGGATACGGAACCGTTAGTGCGCGGAGCATCCGCCTGGGCCTTGGGTAATATTGGAGGCAAAGTGGCTCATGCAGTATTAGCAACGCAACTGAAACGCGAGCAGGATCCAGATGTCACCATCGAAATTAACGATGCATTGGCTATCCTGAAACGCTAAACCCCTGCAATTCTGTCCCAGAAACACCAAACCCTGCAGGCATTTCATTCTGTTGCAAAGCGTCACTCGGCTTTCACGCTCCGCACGACAGATCCACGTTATCATTCTTAATAATTAGAACATCACCGCATGAACATCCGCGATCATTGGCAACTCAACCCTGACATTGATTTCCTCAACCATGGTTCATTTGGAGCATGCCCGCGGATCGTATTGCAAAAGCAACAAGACCTGATATCGGAACTCGAACAGGACCCGATTAAATTCCTCGCACCGGAACGGGACCTGCTACCCAAATTGGATGAAGTGCGACAGACCATTGCCACCTTGGTCAACGCCCCCGCGTCTGACCTTGCATTTGTTCGCAACGCCACCGACGGGGTCAATGCGGTACTGAACTCCTTTCCGCTGAAAGAAGATGATCAAATTCTGATCACAAACCATGGCTATAACGCATGCAGCAATGCGGCTCGTCATGTCGCTGAAAAGGCTGGAGCCAAAATTGTAGTCGCCGACATCCCGTTTCCGTTGGAATCTGACACAGATGTAATGGTCGCGATTGAGAACAAGGTCACATCACGCACACGACTGATCTTGATCGATCATGTGACGAGCCCAACTGGCTTGATACTCCCGGTCGAACAGGTCATTTCACTGGCGCGTGCGAAAGACATACGAGTACTCATCGATGGAGCCCACGCGCCAGGAATGATTCCACTGAACCTGACAGCACTGGCCCCAGACTACTACACAGCGAATCACCACAAATGGCTCTGCGCCCCAAAGAGCTCTGGATTCCTGTTCGTTCAGCCAGAGTGGCAGACACAGGTCCGCCCCAATGTGATCAGCCATGGCGCGAACGAGGACTGTTCCAAGCGTTCACGCTTTCTCACAGAATTTAATTGGATCGGAACGTACGATCCTACGCCACTTCTGGCGGTACCAACTGCAATCGCGTTTCTTGAGACCCTTTACCCTGAAGGTCTTGACCAACTCTATCAGCGGAACCACGACGCCGTTGTGAAAGCAAGACAAGTCCTGTGCGATACACTGCAAATTCAGTTCCCCAGCAGCAACGAGATGCTCGGTTCCATGGCCTCCGTGCCCCTCAATGCGACCGGCTCAACCGAAAATGACAAGTCAACGGCGACACTTCAGGAAAGGCTATATCAAGAGCATTCCTTAGAGATACCCATGTTTCAACTCCGGGATTCTGGCAAATGGTGCCTTCGAGTTTCAATGCAGGCCTATAACGAAGCGTGCCAAATCGACCGCCTTGCATCTGCTTTGAGTTACCTCACCAACCAGGCAACCCATCGCACCTAGCAGTTTCTGAAGCAAGAGAATCAGCATCACTGGCTCAACCGGTCGCATCTGCACGCCGCCCACGATTCTGCAAACGCTTTTTCTGCATGAGTTTTGCATCAAAACTCACTCTAGCTGTTCGTTGCAGCTAGACTGCCAAAGTCGCGCGTTGCACATCAGCCATTGTCGGCAGCAGACCTCCCAATCTGCTCGTCAAAAGCCGCACCATTGCCGTGATTTGCTTGCTTGATTCTGAACGGTAGAATCTTGTAAATGTGACATTCAACTATTTCCAGCCAATTGAACCTCCACCCGCAGTCTGCAATCGCCGTATTCAGAAGCCGTATTCAGAAGCCGTATTTAAGCGCAAACACACGCGTTCACATACGAGTGAACGATTTGCTTGATGGCACCGAATATCAGATTGCGGCATCACCTTGCTCGCCAGCAAGGCGGCAATGATCTTCCAAAATCAAATAACCACGATGAAATCTTCCATGCTCAATCGCTACAGCAAAGAATTTACAAGAGCAGCACTCTACTCCTTCATCATGGTGCTGACGGTCGTCAACTGCGAGAGGAGTTTACAAGCGACTGAACACCATCCCGACATTGTATTCATCATCGTTGACGACCTGAATGATTGGCTGGGCTGTCTGCAAGGCCATCCTGATGCCCAGTCCCCCAACATTGATGCATTGGCTGCAAGCGGGATGCTATTTCCCCAAGCTTACTGCAACGCCCCGCAATGCCGTCCCTCCCGTACGAGCCTTAACCACGGGGTTTATCCTTTTCGAACAGGCACTTACTTCAACGCCAAGTTCAAAGGCGAGAAAAAGATAACGACTCCCTCGCTACAACAGTTTTTCTCGAACCATGGCTACCGTGTAGCCAGCGGCGGAAAAGTGCACCACGGTGGCCCAGGTAATCGAGGCGACTCGCTGTTACGTCGTCCTCGCGATCCAAAGCCTCCAGCGGGCGAAGACAAATTTGGAACTTTAAAGCCGCCAAATGATGGCTACGCGTTGGAGGTCAATGACGAACAAATGAGCGACTACAAAGTAGCTCAGTGGGCGATTGACCAGTGGGAGCAAGAATCCGACAAGCCGCTTTTCATGTCCGTGGGGTTCTTTCGCCCTCACCGCCCCTTGCAAGTCCCCGCGACCTATTTTGACCAGTTCCCGCTCGACACAATCCAGAAGCCTTTGGAACCAGCCACTGACGACTGGGCTGACATGCCTGACTTTGCGCGACGCTTGGCGAAAAGCCACGCCCACAAAGCACTTCACTCTCGCAAAACTCCAGACGGGAAGGTTCAAACCGACCTCAGTGATCACGACTACATCGTTGCCAGCAACGAATGGGACGCCACGATCCGCGCCTACCACGCTTCGATCGCCTTTGTTGACCGACAAATTGGTCGCTTCATCAATGCGCTCGAAAAGAATCCACGCGATCGGGAAACCATTGTGATGCTGGTAAGCGACCACGGCTGGCACCTGGGTGAGAAAAAACATTGGTGCAAAGGTGCCATTTGGGAACAAACCACGCGAATCCCGTTCATGGTTCGCGCCTCAAATGTCGAGCCCGGATCGGTCTGCATGCAACCGGTCAGCCTGATCGATGTTTTCCCAACACTTGCTGATCTTGCTGGACTACCTGTTCCGGAACATCTCGATGGTAAATCCATCAAGCCGCAACTCGCAGATCCAACGAAAAAACGCTCACCGGTGATCTCTTCTTATGGAGAAGGCAATACAGCGATCCGCACAAAACGATGGCGTTACATTCGATACGAAGATGGATCAGAAGAGCTCTATGACCATGAAGTCGATCCCCACGAATGGAAGAACCTTGCCTCATCTCCTGAGCACCAGAACATCAAACGCGAACTTGCCGCTGCAATTCCGGAACAGCAGCATGCCGGCCTGAAGGTGCAAAGTTGGTTTGATAAATACCAGCAGTAGTGTCGATGGGCTACCGGCGGCTATCGAGAGAAATACTGGCAAATGAGCTGAGCGTCGAGCTACCCGGCTTGTCGGCGTTCTTCCGCCGCGTTCAGTTTGTTATAGAGAGTTTTCAAGCTCACGCCCAATTCAGCAGCAGCCGCCGGTTTATTACCCTCATGGCGTTCCACTGCCTTTGCGATAGCGAGTGACTCCAGTTCCCTGAGAGTCATGGGACTGGCATCTCGGATTTCTTTTCGCAACTGTCGTTTGCCAAAGTGCCTGGGCAGATCTTCATTGCCGATCGGCATCGACTCACAAAGAATCGCTGCATGCTCGATCACATTAGCGAGTTCCCGGACGTTGCCTGGCCATTGGTGCCCCTGCAGTTCTTGCATCGCCGACTCAGTAAACAACGCATCATCACTGCCGTCGCTACGGTGTCTTCGCAAGAGGTGTCTTGCCAAGACGGGAATATCCTCAGTTCGCTCACGCAAAGCTGGCACACCAATCTCGAAGGTATTGATACGGAACATCAGGTCTTCGCGAAAGGTTCCCTCCTCGACCATCTGTTCAAGATCACGATGCGTTGCACAAACCACTCGAACATTCACGTTCACGGTTTGATTATCACCTAGACGTCGAATATCACCGGTTTCCAGCACACGCAGCAATTTAGCTTGCATGGACAACGGTAACTCACCGATTTCATCGAGAAAAATGGTGCCGCCGTCGGCAACTTCGAAAAGGCCTGTTCTTGCAGTGTCTGCCCCCGTGAAGGCGCCTCGACAATGCCCAAACAATTCACTCTCGATCAGGTTTTCGGGAAGTGCGCCACAATTCACTGCGACCATCGGCTGTTCTGCTCGCAAGCTGCTGTCATGCAACGCACGCGCGACCAACTCTTTTCCGCAGCCCGTTTCGCCGCGGATCAACACAGAACTGTCAGTCGGGGCGACCTTTGAGATGAGTTTCAGCACACGTTCCATGGCTGGCCCGGTTCCAACCAACTGCGAGTCTCCTTCAGCCCGCCTCAGACGATGCTCCAACGCAGCCAGTTGACGACGCGTGTGCCGTCGTTCGTTGACTCGCCCAAGCATCCCAGAGATTTCTGCCAGACGTGCCGGCTTTGTGAGATAATCAAAGACCTGGTAACGCAGAGCTTCGATTGCTGTTTCCTGACTGGGCTTACCCGTCATGACCACAGCTTCGATTTCCGGACGCAATTCCCGTGCTTTTGCGATCACTTCCAGTCCGTTAAGACCGGGCATATTCAGATCAACGAACAGGCAGTCATATGGCTCTTTTTCCAATGCTGCCACGGCAGTTAAACCGTCAGGGCAGACTGTGACTGCGTACCCCATCCGGGGCAATTCAATACGCATCAATTCCTGTAAATTCGTCTCATCGTCTGCGAACAGAATTCGCATCGATGGTTGTTCAGCCGGCTGCTTGATACGACTCATTCTTCAACCCAAATACCACGGGACTTCCTGTTTGATTCTTTTCATCCGATGCCACACACGGCAACGTCAACACCATTCTTGACCCGCACCCGGGCCCCTCGCTATTCGCATTGAGCGACCCACCGTGTTTGGAAACAATTCGATAACTGATACTCAATCCCAACCCGGTGCCGGTGCCATCACGACGCCGGGTAAAGAACGGCTCGAACAAATGCTGCTGTGTTTCGATATCCATGCCGCAGCCGGTGTCTTTGACAATCACCGACGCCTCACCACTTTGCATGGTCACATAAATATCAACGGCTCCGTCAGCGTCCACGCTTTCCAGTGCATTGGTGACCAAATTGAGAATCACTTGGCGAATTTCCTGTGGATTCACCTCAACCACAACAGCTTGTTTGCAATGCATGGTGAGTTTTTTGCAGCGAAACTCACCCAGTTGCCCCACCATATCCACGACTTCGTTCACGACATCGACAATATCAGTGGGAGCACGCTGCACTTCACTTAGACGGCTGAAGTCAAGCAGCTTTTCCGTGATGCCCTTGCAACGATACGCCTCGTCCTCAATTCGACGCAGATTTTTGGGCAGCTCAGCTTGCAACTCGCTGTCGAACACTCGTTGGTCCGCTGGCAGCATTGCCAAATCGGATAGCCGCGATTGCAACACCTCCGAACTCATGGCGATCGTGGCTAAAGGGTTGTTGATTTCGTGCGCCACGCCAGCAGCCAGAAAGCCCACACTCGCGAGCTGTTCATTCTGGATTACCTCTCGCGTCCTTTCTTTGACCTCTCGATCAAGACCTTCACAGGTTGTATTCAGTTTTCCAAGTGTGTCCTGAAAACGATCCGTCATGCGGTTCATCGCTTGAGCCAACTCATTCAACTCATCTTCAGTGCCCAGATCAATTCGATGATCAAATTCCCCACCAGCTACTAACCGTGAACCATCAATCAATGTACGAAATGGCTTTGCGATGTACGAAGTAAAGAGACAAAAGAATGTCACTACCAAAGCAACTGTGGCCACAGCACATCCCCAAGCCACGTTTTGCCAGAATCGAGACTGGGCTCGAAGCCGGTCACTGTAAGTAGTGAACGCCTGGTGGGTTGCTTCGGCGTATCTTTCACTCTTGCTCAACAGTGAACGAAGGGATCCCTCGATCTGTACCTTCTTTTCCGGGTCGTAGCCCGAGCTGTACTTGACCTCGGTAGTGAACGGTTTCAACTGCCTGAATGCGTAAAACTGATTCTTGATTTCTGCCAACCGGTCCCCTCGTTCCAGTTCCGGCATCAGCAGACTCGTTGATTGCGATTTCGATAAGCCACAACACGTTTCAAGGTGCGTCTCGAATGCATCGCCGCATCTCTCGAAATTCCAGCCAAGCTCAATCAATAATCCAGACGGAAGCTCACTAACCTTGGAAGGCAACAGACCGTGCTCTTCTGCACTTTTGGCACTCCCAAGCTTGCTCCCGAAACTGCCTATCAACTTGTAGGCAGTGATATGCAAGTCGCTCGCCCGCTCCACTTCACGGGAATGTTGTGCCAACTCCAACGACAAACTGTTGTAAGCCCCCAGCGCAAACACCACCGCGGAAACGAGCGAACAAAAGACAACTGACAGCAATGCCAGCGTGACAGCAAGCTTCGTCCTGATCGACGTTCGTTTCAACACGTGATTGCCCTCCCTGACAACAGACGCGTTCCTTCCCTGAACCCAAGTCCAGATTATCCATCTGACACTCAAACAGCAAGAGCGAAGCCACTTACCTGCACTTGATAGCATTGCAAGATGCATGGGCAACCTCCGACCTCGATAGCCTCAAGTCTGCCCTTGAGCAGAGA
>CAXGRW010000082.1:0-12663 GCA_964012125.1 uncultured Rhodopirellula sp. | reverse complement strand
GCCTCGGATTGCGTCGCATGATGAACTGGATTGACGAAAAAGAGGTCTGATCCACTGTGACCTCCCACTCATTCCCCTCGGCGCAAGAACTGACGCAGCTCCAAACGGAGTGCGTTGCAGCTTGGCATCAGCAACCCATTGAAAATCCATATCATGGAATCAGCGAGCTGATTTGCGAGCAACATGAGTGCAACTACCGACTGTGGCATCAAGAGGACATCTGCCGAAGCCCTGATGCCACAGCTGGAGACATAGCCCGCGTCAAACGCGAAATCGACAAACTAAATCAGAGCCGAAACGATCTGATTGAAAAGATCGATGATGAGATTTCAAAACTCATCAACGAGGCGGACATTGAAAGGGCTGAAGACGCGCCCATCAATACCGAGACTGCCGGAAGTGTGATCGACCGATTGTCGATCATGGCCCTTCGCCTGTACCACTACCGAGAACAACAAGAACGCCCGGACTTGGATTCAAAACATCGCCAAAAAGTTCTCCAGCGAATCAATTTGTGCGAACAGCAGCAACGTGACCTTTCTTTGTCACTGCAGCAACTGCTCAACGACCTCTTCTCAGGTGCGAAGCAGCACAAGGTCTATCGACAACTCAAGATGTACAACGATCCGACACTGAACCCAGCGATCTATGCGTCTGGTAACGAGGCGTCTGGTAACGAGGCTTCTGGCAAAAAACCTGAGCCCGGCAAAAAGTGCTGATCAGCTCATTCCAACTCTGTTGAGCCATAGACTCAAAGTAAGAAACGTTTCGATACCAGAGACTTACGTGGTGGCAACGGCGTTTCGTTCGGCAAAACGCCCAAGGTTAAAAAACCGACACGGCTCAAAATTGCACCATCCATGCAGTGACTGTTTGACGATTGCGATAGCGTGCCCTTCTGTCGCATAGAGTCTGCCCTCGCCCCATTTCTGTCAGCAGGCAGAAATGGCACTCAGTCTGGCGCAGCGTTCGGTGCATTGGTAAAAACGAATATCTAAAAACCTCGATTTCATCGCACTCGAACGAGGCAGAAGCAATGAAACGAAAGCCTCCAGCGATGAATCTCCATCCCGGTGATACCCCGGTACCCGAGGACGATTACGAACGACCCAAGAGGGTTTGCCCCGAGGCATAACCTGCCGAGCCAAAAGTCCCGATTTGGAACATGATACCTGCGGCTGAAAGAGCAGGAATTCTACTGAAAAAAGCCCGCTATTGAATCGGGTGGTTTGTATCCCGCCGCAATGACCGCTAAACTTCAAGTTCGGTCGTACGCGGGCAGGATGTCGTTCCTGCCGGACCCTACCTAACTTCCTGCCCAAAGAAAAAACATGGCACTCCAGCCCAAACGGCGCCGCAACTTGATTCGCGTCAATTTCATTGCATTGATCGGTCTTCTCCTACTCACACCTCAAGCAATGGCACAAGCTCCCGCAGCTGCCCAAGCCCCCGCGGAAGCGGAGCAGGGAGCTGATCCATTTACGGTTCCTGAGGGTGCCACCGCGGAAGAGCTGATGAAATTCATCGCTAATGCGAAACAAAATCGGGGCCGAACCATGGAAACGGTCACCAAAGCAGCCACTGCTGCTGTCGCTGGTGCCGAAGCCATCCGAAAGCTCAAAGACGTACCTGAGCCAATGCAGGTCGCGGCTGTCCGCGAAGAGATTGCTGCACTGACGTTCCTGAGTCGGATGAATCCTGCCATGAAAGTCAAAATGTCCAACTTGATGAAAGAGCTGGAAACAAGCTCCAACCCGACATTGGCCCGCCTTGGCAAGATGGAAGCGTTCAAAAGCAAAATTGCGAACGCCGGAAGAGGCACAGAAGCCGAACAGAAAGAGGTTATCGGCGAGTTCAAAAAAATGGTCGGTGACAATGGCATCGATCGCGAAAGCTTCTCACTTGGAAATACCTTGGCACGTTCATTGTCCTCCAATGCTGAGTTGGCCGCCTCTTTCTACGACCAGCTTGCTGACATGATGCTTGCGTCCAAAGACGAAGCGATCAAATCACGAGCCGAAAACACCCGCGGAGCTGCACGTCGCATGCGTCTGATGGGCAATGAGATGGTGATCACAGGAACCACCACAACAGGCGAAGAGTTTGACTGGGCTTCCTACCGTGGCAAGACTGTGCTGGTTGACTTCTGGGCCAGCTGGTGCGGCCCTTGCCGAAGAGAAGTTCCCAACATGAAAGAGCAACTTGCACTTTACGGTGAACAGGGCTTCGCGATTGTTGGTATCAATCTCGACAACACCTTGGATGCCTGTGATAAATACGTTGCACAGGAAGACCTCGATTGGCCAAACCTGTTCAGCATGAAAGAAGGCGAGCAGGGATGGAATAACCCACTTGTGCAGTACTACGGAGTCTCCGGTATTCCAACTGCGATTCTGGTCGACAAAGAAGGAAAAGTGGTTTCACTGAGTGCCCGCGGCCAAGAGCTGAATCGACTGCTCAAGGAACTGCTTGGCGAACCACAGGGCCAAGCCGAAACTGCTGTTGAGTAATTCGCTGTTATGCGAAAACGTCCTGCTGCCTTGGTAAGTCTGACCGCGATGCTATTGGTTTCGTTGATTGCAACGAGTCAATTCATCGCGGCAGCCGAGTATGGTCCTGACGGCCTCGAGCACACAGACTCTGGACCCAAAATTAGTGGGACCGAAAACTCTGAGTCCGCATCCAAGGCAGCGTCTGAGGGAGCCCATACCGTTAAAGAAACGGTGAAGCGAGCTATCCCCTATCTTGAGCGTGCCGGAGAGGCTTGGATCGAGAAACGGCAATGTGTCTCTTGCCACCAAGTTCCGTTCATGTTGTGGAGCTTGTCTGCAGCTGAAACGCGGGGCTATCCGATCAATCGACCCCGCCTGAAAAAGTGGGCAGCATGGTCGACAGAGGTCCAAAACTTCGTCAAACCGGCCCAGAAGCCTGACATGAAAGTCGCTCCAACGCTGGCGGCGAACATTGACACACTCAACGCATTATTGCTTGGCATACCTGACAGCCCTCGAGTTGCCGCTGGCAAAGCTTCTGTCCAACATGCTAACGACAGAGCCTCCACTCAAATTGCGATTGTTGAAAAACACGGCTCCACAGCTTGGCGAAAAATGTTTGTCGAGGCTCTTGTCAAAAATCAACAAGGGCAGGGTGGATGGAAACCATGCGGACAACTTCCTGCTCAGAAACGCTCGCTTGAGGAAACAACGCAGGTCACTACTGCGTGGACTCTGCTAGCTCTCGACAGCTATCAGACAACAGCCGACCGGGAGCTTTTGGCACTCGCAGCCATTCAAAATACAAACCCAGCGTCAACCGAATGGTGGGTAGTACACTTGCTGCTGGCAGAGAAACGGCAGGAGATGAATTCGAGTACTCTTTGTGATACCCTGATCGAAAAACAGCAGCCTGACGGGGGCTGGGGCTGGCTGACAGCGGAGCCTAGCGATGCGCTGGCGACCGGCATGGCTATTTATGCATTGAGTCGCCACGATGCCAACAAAAATAAGATCGCGATTTCCAAAGCGATTTCTTTTCTGACAACCAGCCAATCATCAGATGGATCGTGGAAGGTACCGGGCACCAAAAAAACAACCCGCAACAAGCCAACACCCACATCAAATTACTGGGGAACCGCATGGGCGGTCATCGGACTGCTGGAATCTGAATCCTGAGTACTACGAGTCATCGTGCCTGAAGCGAACATCACGCGTACATGACATATTGACTGGGATGCGTTCTGCTTATCGCCAGCCGCAAGCAATGAATCATCAACTGCAAGATTTCAAAAGAGCAGATCTTCGGAACTGCTGCCTTGTGGCTCTGAATCGGCACTGGGTACACCTGCTTTGAAATGGCGGCGACAAACCGACAGGTAGCGTTCGTTACCGCCGATTTGCACCTGCCGTCCATCTTTAATCGCACGCCCATCAGCATCGATTCTCAGCACCATCGTCGCCTTGCTTCCGCAGTGACAAATCGTTTTGACTTCAACCAAACTGTCGGCCCATGCCAACAAATGTTGACTTCCCTCAAATAGCTCACCGCGAAAATCCGTACGCAGCCCATACGCGAGCACCGGAATATTGTGATCATCACACAGGTCACTGAGTTGTCGCACCTGCGACTCTGTAAGAAACTGAGCTTCATCGACCAAAATGCACGCGATCTTCTCTTGTTCATTGAAGCGCAGCGCCATCGTCAGCAGATTGTCACTGATCGTGAAGGTTAACGCGTCGGCTTCGATACCGATACGAGATGTCACTTTTCCAACTTGAAACCGATCATCCAATTCAGGAGACAGGATCAAAGTTTGCATTCCACGCTCGCGATAGTTGTAGCTGGACTGCAACAGAATCGTGGATTTCCCCGCGTTCATCGATGAATAATAAAAATACAATTTTGCCATCAGCACTCAACTCGGATCACCGGTAGAACAAAATCGGTCAGCAGTGGCATTCTGCAAACACACGCATTAATGTTAACGCACATCATGAGCGAGTTTGATCCACACTCCAAGGTCCTGCGATGAAAGTCCGAGTATTTACTGCCGTTTCCATTCTAACCAGCCTGGTTACAGTCTCTTCCGCAGAGGAGCATTGGAAGAAGCACGTCCTACAGGAGGGAAAACGTAGCTTAACAGCAATCTCAGGCGACTTTAGCGGAGACGGATTACCGGACGTCATTGCAGAAGTTGGCGGTAGTACGCTGTTATTTGTCGCGCCTGATTGGCAACAGATTGTCCTCGACGACCACAGTGAAGATCGGGGCTACATTCACAGCGAATGCTTCGATATTGATGGTGATGGTGATCTTGACTACATCGGTGCGAGATACAATCCGGGACTGATCACATGGCTGGAACAACCTGAACAAGGAGCATCGCAACGTTGGAAAAAAAGGTTGATTGCCAATACAGTCCACGGGATCCATGGACTGATGAAAGGCGATATCGACAAGGATGGAAAGCCCGATCTGCTCGCGACCAGCGCTCAACCCACAGCGCCCTACCCCGAGTCACTCGTTTGGTTTTCGACACCCCCTGAAGCAAAAAAAGCCACCCAATGGCACCCCAACGTTCTCGCGAAACAGGATGCCCCTGGGCTGACTCACTACATCGGAGTTGGCGACGTCAACCAGGATGGACGACTCGACGCTACCACGGGAGCCAAAGGTGGTCCAACGGCTACATCGACGGGTGAATGGTTTGCTTGGTGGGAAGCACCAGAACAGCCACAACAAGCGTGGAAAAAACATCTGATCAGTGACCGTGAACCGGGAGCAACCAACATTCATCCCGCCGATGTGAATGGTGACGGCAGGCAAGACTTCATCGCATCACGTGGCCATGGCAAGGGCGTGATCTGGTTTGAAGCTCCTCAATGGAAGTGCCACGACATCGACGCCAACCTGAAGGAACCCCATTGCCTCGCAGCCGTCGACATGGACTCGGATGGCGATATTGATGCGGCCACGTGCGGCTACGGAGACCAAGTCGTCATGTGGTATGAAAATGACGGCAAAGGTAATTTCATACCCCATATCGTCGCCGAAAATCAGGAAGCCTACGACATCCGAACCGTCGACCTTGATGCCGATGGTGACCTTGATCTGCTAATCGCAGGGCGGGCCAGCAACAACGTTGTCTGGTACGAGAACCCTCGTCAGTAACCCTCGTCAGTAACGATCGTCAGAAAACCTCGCCTGAGAGCTGTTCCGCAGACCCCGCCCCCGCTGCCAGCATTTGCAACGGTCGCTCTAGCCAGCACCACCGTTGAAAGTCTCTCGCAGCAGTTCAGAGTGCTCCCAACAAAAAAACGCATGCCAGACAAATGTCTACTGCAGGGCCTGCATCTGTTTTTCGGTCAATGTACTGATACCCTGTTTTGCCAATCTCAGCAACTCAGCTAGCTGCTGGTCATCGAAAGTTGCCTCTTCGCCGGTGCCCTGAATTTCAACAAACCGACCGCCACCAGTCATGATGACATTCATGTCGACGTCAGCCGCCGAATCGAGTTGATAATCAAGATCCAGCACAACGTCATCACCGATCAGACCGCAACTGACAGCCGCTACTGAATCGGTCAGCGGACCATCACCAATACTTGAGTCAGGCATTAACAGGGAAACTGCTTGTGCAAGTGCGATGAAGCCTCCGGTGATTGATGCCGTACGAGTCCCTCCGTCAGCTTGCAGAACATCACAGTCGACGGTGATCATTTGCTCACCCAGCTTTTGCAGATCAACGATGGCACGCAAACTGCGTCCGATCAAACGTTGAATTTCCGTGGTCCTTCCATCGATTTTCCCACCGCGATCACGCCGCTTGCGAGGGCTGGTGCTGCCAGGCAGCATGTTGTACTCAGCAGTAACCCAGCCTTTACCTTTCCCTTCGAGCCATGGTGGCACCGATGCTTCGATCGAAGCGGTGCAAAGAACGATTGTGCGTCCACAGCGATAAAGAACGCTGGCAGGATTAGAATCAAGATAACCACGTTGTATTTCGACATCGCGAAGTTGGTCATGTGGGCGCATACGTAGAGATCTCTCCGGGGAACAAAAAACTAAAAAGCAGCATCAGTAACGTTTTGCTCAATCCATGGACGATTGAGCAGCCAGACCAGCAACCCTTTCTGGGCGTGCATTCGATTACCGGCTTGCACGATCACATCACTTTGGTCGCTATCAATCACATCATCCGTAATTTCTTCGCCGCGGACTGCGGGCAGACAATGCAGTACACGAGCATGCTGTGGCGCGGCCGACATCAACTTGCTATTGACCTGAAAATCGGAAAACGCTTTTCGGCGTTCTGCCATTTCAGCTTCCTGCCCCATGCTGGTCCAAACATCTGTGTAAATGGCATCAGCATCCGCTACCGCAGTTTTGGCATCCGATACCGTGCTGATTTTGGCGGTTGGATATTGTTCAAAAACTTTTTCCATCCATGCCTTATCCATCTCGTACTCAGCAGGGCACGAAAGTGTGAAACGCATATCCAACATCGCACAGACCAAGGCGAGGGATTGTGCCACATTATTTCCATCACCGACAAAAACCAGATGTTTGTCAGCGACCGTTCCAAAGGCGTTATGAACGGTCATGACGTCAGCCAAAGCTTGGCATGGGTGGCACAAGTCGGTCAAACCGTTAATGACTGGAAGCGAATTGTAACTTGCCAACTGCTCGACTTTGGTATGCGATTTCGCACGGCAAACCACGGCATCAACGAATTGACCAAGGACCTGCGTAAAATCTGAAGCCGACTCACGCTTGCCCCAGCCCACATCATCACCGAGAAACAGGCTTGAACCACCCAATTGTGCGATGCCAGTTTCGAAACTGACACGCGTCCGCAAACTGGGCTTTTCAAATAGGAGGGCGAGCACACGACGTTCCAGCACTGGCGGTCGATCGCCAGCAGCCAACCTCGTTTTCAAAACATTTGCCGTGGCAAGCAGGGAACGCAAATCCCCTACTGAAAGATCAAACAAACTCAATAAATGTTGCATATTTTATTCCAATCCCAAATCCAGAATGGCCTTATTCTACAACGTCAGCTCGGCAGTTTCCCGCTCAATTGCTTCCATTGTTTCAACCAGTCGTTTCAACAAAAGCTGCCGGTCTTCCTCACTAATCAGCAACGGAGGTTGAATACGTATCGCCGTGTCTCCCGCAGTCTCAACTCGCAGGCCATTGGCGGCCGCAGCGGCCACGACATCAATCGCATTGACGTCACATTCAATGCCAATCGTCATCCCGCTCACTCTCATGTCCCGCACAAACTCAAAGCCACTCAACCGTTCTGCAATCAAAACAGCCAATTCCTGTGCCGAGCCATGCACATTATCCGGCAAACCATGCAGTTCCATTTCGTCCAAGGTGGCCATCAATGCCGCGGCAACAAGAGGATACTGCTCTAGATCGCGCACAACCCGCGTTGAAGCATGCTGAGACGCAAGAACCAATCCACCAGACAAACCGGCAAAGAGTCCACTTGAGGTTACCACGATATCAGCGTGGATATCAGCAATTGAAGAAAAGGAAAAGTGGTTGCCAGTTGCCCCAAATACAAGTTGTGTTTCATCAATGACCAAAAGGGCGCCACGCTCATTACAGGCAGCACGCACTCCGGCAAGATACTCGGCCTCGCAAGCGACTGCTCCACTACCCAAATCGATCGGCGACAGTAGTACTCCTGCTGTTTGCTCGTCCATGGAAGCTCGCAAAGCATCCAAGTCTCCCACAGGCAGATGACTGAACCCTGCCATCATGGGGCCAAGCCCGTCGTGCAACTGCGGCTGTCCACTGGCAGTTCGACACATACCAGTGCGACCATGGTCACTGCCTGTCAGAGCGATTGTACGAAACGCTTTTTCAGAACGAAATCGTCTCGTCAGCTGCAATGCATACTCGACCGCCAAATCTGGTGAAGGCAATAGTGCCATCGACTCAACGGACACGGAACTTGCACCATCAAACACTTGCTGCAATTTTTTTGACAGTACTGACTCGCCAGCATCCTCGACATCCGCAAAGCGGCTACCTTCACCCAAATAATCTGAGAGACCAGACACAAGAGATTCACGAATTGGCGTACAACCAAAGCCAAACACGGAGTTGCGTCCTGCCATTGCATCTAGAAGTTCGCACCCATTTCTATCAGCGCGACGCATCCCGAAAGGTTCACCGTGCATGATGGGCAGGTCAACAGCCTGAAACTGCAGTTCTGCATGTTTAGCGGAACCGGCAGTCAGTGCACGTGCTTCGTCCTCACCGTTAACACCTGAGCTTGCAACTCGGTCACTCACTACACTTTGCTGAATTGGTTCAGCCCCACTTTCGTGCATGGCAGGATGCTGAGACTCATGTGCCAAAACATCGTCAGCGATTTTTCCATCACCACCAACATCAGTCGATGCGGCCAAATCTACGTCGCCGTCTCCTAGCCCCTCTACTTCTTCGTCATCGGACTCATCTTCGGAATCATCCTCCTCTGAATCGTCTTCGTACTCCTCTGATTCGTCTTCGTCTTCTAATTCATCGTCTTCTAATTCATCGTCTTCTAATTCATCGTCTTCTAATTCATCGTCTTCTGACTCATCGTCGCGCTCATCATCTTCTGACTCGTCCTCGTGCTCGTCCCCCTGTGAATCACCTTCCTCTGATTCATCCTCGTACTCGTCGTCTTCTGAATCGTCTTCGTACTCCTCTGATTCGTCTTCGTCTTCTAATTCATCGTCTTCTGACTCATCGTCGCGCTCATCATCTTCTGAATCGTCCTCGTGCTCGTCCCCCTGTGAATCATCTTCCTCTGATTCATCCTCCTCTGATTCATCCTCGTACTCGTCGTAATCTGAGTCGTCGTAATCTGAGTCGTCATCTTCTGAGTCGTCATCTTCTGAGTCGTCATCTTCGTACTCGTCGTCGTTACTTTCTTGGATGACTTTTTTTTCCATAACATCATCACTTTCGACTGGTGCTTCTTCAGCGAACTCACCAGATTTTTGCGAATCGTTTTGGACCGATTCACCCTGACTTGCTGCAGTTTCCTTCACTGAACTGTCGGCACCCCTGTCAGATACATCCTCCGACGTGGAATCGATTGCCTCTTCGGGTTCATCCATGTCACTCATGACAATCCGTTCAACATTGGAAACAGGAAACGAAAACCGGTGATCAGCGAAGATCATTGACCGGACGAGAAAGCGGGATGTCGCACGGATCAATTGTGGATTTCAGTACCCACACCACTGGTCGTGAATATTTCGAGCAGAAGCGAGTGCCTCAGGCGACCATCAACGATGTGAATTTTCCGAACACCACGCCCAAGGGTTTCAATACAAGCTTCAACCTTGGGAATCATGCCGGCATCAATCACTCCCTCGTCAATGAGTTGGCGAGCATCGTCTGCCGACAAAGAATGGATGATGGTGTCCGGATTTTCTTTATCTCTTCGAACGCCATTTACATCCGACAGGAACACTAGCTTTTCGGCTCCAAGGCTCTGAGCAACAGCCATGGCAGCGGTATCTGCGTTGACATTGTAACGCTCACCGTTCGTTCCTTCGCACATCGAAGGGATGACAGGAACTTGATCAGTGTAGGACAGTCCCTCAATAACACTACGATCAACCCGAGTGACCTCGCCCACAAAGCCAAGATCCTCTTGAGGATCTGTTTTCAGCTTTTGCCCAAACAGAACATTGGTGGTTTCAAACGAGAGATTCATCCCTCTTCCGCCCAGCCTCTCAATCTCTTCGGTTAGGAAGACGTTGAGTTCTTTGGCGAGAACTCTCTGCACAACCTCCAGGGTCGCCTCATCGGTCACGCGGCGGCCACGCACGAAATGCGCTTCAATTCCCGCTTCGGCCAGTGCTCGATTGATAGCTTTCCCACCGCCGTGGACAATCACCGGCTTCATTCCAACCGATTCCATGAAAATCACATCAAGTAAGATGTGCATCAGGGCTGATTCGTCATCCAATAGGCTTCCACCCAGCTTGATCACGGTGGTTTTACCGCGAAAGCGTCGAATCCAGCCCATTGCCTCGATTAGCGTATTTGCTTTTCCGATTGCTTCATCCACGCAGAAATCTCCAATATCACCGACCAGTCGCTTCGCGATTGTCGATTTCATAATCCACGCGAGGGGGCTAATGGGGTTTTCGGGAAGGGAAAAACCGATCAATTTAGAGTCGGCCCGAGAAAGGGTCAATTGAGAACCCCCGTTTGAAACGGCATAGAACAAGGAAAGCCCGTATGAGTGTGCAAAAACTGGCAGTAATTGGCGGCGGACAAATGGGCCGCGCATTGGTTGGGGGAATTGTGGCGAGCAAGGTAATATCGGCCTCTCAGGTCATCTTGGTGGAACCAGATGCCACATCACGCCAATGGTGGACAGATAACCACCCCTCAGTCAGCTTCGCAGAACTAGCCTCCGCCGTCGCACAGTGCGACGCTGCCCTGCTGGCGGTCAAACCCAATATCCTGCTCGAAGTGATCGATGAAGTCCGCTCTGCATGGCAGGACAAGCTTGTTATCTCGATCGCGGCAGGTATCGGCCTTGATGATCTCAGCCACGCGTTAGGGCACTCCAAGGTTGCCCGAGTAATGCCCAACACCCCAAGCCTGGTTCGCCAAGGCGCAAGTGGCTACTGCTGCGGTAGTGAAGTTTCCGCTGAAGATCGAACCTGGATTCAATCCGTGCTTGAATCAGTTGGTCTGGCAGTTGAGGTCGCCGAGACGCAAATGGATGCAGTGACTGGACTCAGTGGCTCTGGCCCTGCCTATGTCTGTATCATCATAGAGGCACTTGCCGATGGTGGAGTGCTCGCTGGCTTGCCACGTCCACTAGCACTCAAGCTCGCCACCCAGACGGTGCTTGGCACGGCTACCATGATCGCAGAAACCAAACGGCACCCGGCAGAACTAAAGGATGCAGTAGCCAGCCCGGGAGGCACGACGATTGAGGCGATCTCTGTTCTCGAACAAAATGGAATCCGAGGCGCGTTGATTGAAGCAGTGGCAGCCTCGGCAGAACGAAGCCAAGAAATGGGAGAGGACGACTGAGCTTTTCACCTCAGACTTGGCAAGGTCGAAACCAGGCTAGCCTGAGAAGACCGAAGAAATAATCGCATCGCAGAACAACACAAAACTCAGTGATTCGAATCGCCCGCCTAATCGCACCTAATTTGTTTCAACCAAAAATTTTGATACCGCTCTTTTCTCAACCGCTTATTATCGAGATTTGAACCCATGACTTCACCACTCATCAAGATCGACGATAAACATATCCCGCTATATCGAGTTGTATGGGTCAGCGACGTCCCTCACTTCTGCGGTGAACCCGAGTGCATGCACGAGGGGGACTACGAAGTCAGATTAGATGTGGACGACTCCTTGTGGACCAACACTAGCGGCCGCAACGAGGTGCTGAAATCACTGGCTCGTTGGTGTGGGGACACAAAACCCGACGATGATGAGCAAGGGCCAGACCAAACGGATTGGTAGCAAGTAGGATGATCGGCAGGACATCGCCCTGCGCCCTATTCCCCCAAACCCTCGCCAAAGAATCCCTCAGGCAACTCAACCGCCTCATCGGAGACAAGCGACGGGATGCCTCCCCGAACAGGATAAACCCGATTCGCCTGTCGATTCAGCAGCCCGGCATCCAAAGGACAGCTGATTCGTTGATCGAGTCGATCTCGCAAATTGCCGGATTCAAGTGCCGAATTGATGCGTAAAACCTCATCATCGGTGAGCAAATGCAAACGAGAACCGTCAATCGGGCAACGCAACATGTCTATCAATTTTGATTCGAGCATCGATTTTCTCTCAGCTGAAATGTCTGTTGGGACCGAAAAAGAAAGGGAGAGGGAAAAGGTAACCTTCAAAAGCATTTGGCACCTTTGCCAATCCTGACAAGGTTACACCAGCAGCAAAATCACAACCATCTGTCCGTATCACAGGCGAGGGATTGCCATGACTGGTCGGATCTTATCCAAGGTTGTCTACCAACTCATTGCGTTGGTAACAGCAGCAACCAGCATCACTTCATTGACCGCTGAGGCAACTGCCCAGACTGGCTTCTTCACCGATCCGCAAACGGGAATTGTCTATCGGAAGATAAGCCGAACAATTGAAAAGCCTGTGGTCGAAACGAAG
>CAXGRW010000081.1:0-12669 GCA_964012125.1 uncultured Rhodopirellula sp. | reverse complement strand
TCACGACCCTGCATTTTAGCTGGGATCTGTATTCCTGCAGCGGCAAGAGACAAGGCGGCGATGTCGATGTGTTCGACAAGGTCTTCGCGAGTTGTCCCAGTTGGTATGTCTGGTCCTGAGAGGATCAGCGGGATGTGTGTGCCCTCGTCGTAAAGGAATTGCTTTCCTCGTGCATGACTGATCCCGTGATCGGTAAAAAATATGACTAGCGTTTCCTCTCTGAGCCCCTCCTCTTGCAGGCGGGCGAGCAGCTTACCCACATGCCAGTCGGTGATTCGGACGCTATCCAAATAAGTCGCCCAATCGCGTCGCATGATCGACTCGTCGGGATAGTAGGGTGGTAAACGTACCGATTCAGGGTCCGTGGTCTGCCCTAACGTTTCAACTACCTGCTGTTCGAACTTAGTGTAGGAGGCCGCGGAGGCACCCCGAAGTTTTCCGCCATGCAACTGGACCTGCATGAAGAAAGGCTGGTTCGTGTCACGCCCTGACCAGTCATTGCCATCATAGATGTCGCTGGTCCATGTGAAGTTGTAGTCCGATTTTCCCAAGGCAGTTTTCTTGTGCCGTGCCGGCGTTTGGCTCCGAAAATCAAGAGTTTTTAGCCCACTTCCCATACATGTGTAGTATCCCGCCTGCTGAAATAACGCTGGCAGGGGCATCACTCCCGAGGGTAGCACGATGCGATGTTTTCCTCTTCCACTGCGATGATGATGAACACCGATTGTGGTTTGGTACATCCCGGTGATCAGTGCTGACCGAAATGTTGAACAGACGGGAGAGGTAGCGTAGGCTTCATTGAACTGCACGCCCGAGCGGGCGAGTGAATCAAGATGAGGTGTTTGGATAATCGATTCGCCGTAGCAGGAGAGGTTCGCCGACATGTCGTCGACCACAATCCACAGAATATTGGGGCGACTAGCTTTCGTGGGATTCGGCAATCCACACACTGCCACCAGAATAGTCAGCAGGACTTTGGTAAGTGGATTCCGTATGACCAGCTGATGCGTAATATTCTGTATGGTTTTCATCGGATTTAGTTGTTTGCATGGGTCTTGGTGCAGGGGTGTGGTTTACAGAAGACGGTGGTACTGTGACCAGTTTTTTGTAGCCCCGGCAATCTACTTAAACTCTGACTTTGATGCCGTTTTTAACGCGAGAACATGGCCGCAGTAACAGAATCGCAGAGGGCATCGTTAGGCCGTCTGTATAACGGGAGTGGTCGGAGTTTGTCCCCTCAGGCACGGGGGCTCGTGAATGTGATTTCACAGGTGGTATGTTATCGAAATGTTTGAGTCTTTTCTATTATGGGGTGTTGAATGTTAGCTTTTATCCGGGCTATCCGCTTTGGTTTCTCGTTGATCGCGACCCTTTTGATGATTGAGTCAGTCGTCTGTGGTCAGGATCCGGCAGCGTGGGACAGTGCGAAGGCTGCTAACGAGGACGAGGGTTTGCGTTTGTATTCCATGAACCTCTCGAATGAGATCGCAGATGCGATGCGTGAAGCATCGGAAGAATCTTTTCCTCGCATTCATGCGTTCGTTGAGATGTATGACAAAGCGTATGCAGCCATCGATGAGGAAAAGCCAGTGTCGAGTTGGCCCGCGGTCAACGTGCAGAAACTGGTAGTTCATAATGGCGATTACTGGAGAGCGTTTTATGAAGTTCGTCCTGGGGATCCTCTCTTGATGATGTTCCATAGCGCACGGTATGGATGCAATGGTCAAGCAAGTCGAACCTTTTATTCCGAGCAGATCGCGATCCACACACCTGTAGAGACGAATGTCCGGGAGAAGCTGTTCTGGTTGATGATTTTAGGCCGTCGCGTGATGTCGCTTGGGGATGGCGGGGTCGTTGCTGGTGATGAGTTGGCTGATAAGGAACAGTGGCAGCAAGCGGTGGATACCTACGATTCTGTTTTGAGTGCGATACCAAAACACGCTTTTGCTTTATTTGCTTTGGCCCAACTGGCGGATAAAACGCCAGCAAAGATGGTCAAGCTTGATAAGAAACAACTGTTGCGGGACTCGCGGAGACAGGATCCTTTTCGCGTGGAAGCGTACCAAGGTGATTTCTCGGTATCTGAGTTCAAAGAAATGATGACTCTGCGGCGTTCTGCACTGCCTGCTTGGCGGGCATTTCAGAATGCAGGGACCGAGACGCCTTACTCTTTTGGCAAGCTTGAGGAATTGTCGTTTTCGTTACAAGCCGCTGGGTTGCATGAGTTGGCTCTTCTGGTGCGTCAATTGGTGGTGGCTCGTCGCCCAGGTTCGTACAGCGATGCTGATTCAGAGTTTATCAAGAAGAGCCTGGCGGTGTTATGTCCCGATGACGACTTTAGCGAAACCGTGAATCGGTTTCGGGATCAAGTCGCGCCTTTTTCTCTTGCTTGGGAAAAGCCAACAAAGTGACCACTGCTCTGGGTGAGTCGCGGTGAACTCGAGAAGTTGACTGGGCAGATTCGATGTTGCCTGTTACGAATCATGTGTTGCTGTTGATTTGGCGTTCCCGACGGTAATCTGTTGGTGTGATACCGAGTTCTCGACGGAAAATTTCGCACATTCGGTTGGCAGTTTTGAAGCCGACGTCACGTGCGATTTGTTCGATCCGACGATCACTTTGTACAAGTTCACGTTTTGCTCGTTCAATACGCACTCGTCTTATCTCGGTTGCTATCGGGCTGTCTAAGTATTTGCGAAAGCGTAATTGTAGTGTTCGCGTTTCTGCGTTTACCGCTCGAGCGACGTCGTGCTGTCCAATATGGCGATGGCTATGTCGGGAAATGTAGTCCAACGCCTCTGCAACCAATTTATCCTGAACCGCATGAAAGTCGGTGGATTCGCGGACGACAAGACCTGAGGGTGATAAAGAGATGGGCCGTTTTGGAGCTCGTCCACCGTTCATTAAGTGCTGTAGTAACTTTGCACATTGGTATCCGATACGCTCATAGCCGAATTCCATGCTTGTCATTGAAGGGCTTGGGTTTTCGCAAAGGTTCTCTTCGTTTTGACCAGCGATGATGGCAACGTCCTGGGGTACCCTCCAGCCGCGTTCATGACACATCTGCACGACGAGTCTGCCGAGATCCTCGCCGCCGACCATCACGCCGATGGGCAATTGCCAGCGATCCATCCATGCCTCTACCAGCTGTTTTGTTCGTCGCCAATGGTCCAGACTGCGGGATAGACTTTGGGGTGTGTTCGCGGTGGTGCAGTCGTATCCATGCTGCTCGAGCAGATTCCGGAATTCAACAACCTCCATACGCTCGCCTCGATTCTTATAGGCAGTCATTGCCGCGAAGTTCGAGAGCCCGCGTGATAGAAAGTGTTCAGCCTTCAATTGACCACTGGCTTCGAAGTCTGGGAAAACACCTGGTAGTTTGTTCCAGACCGGCGAACTGGCCCACATGTTTACGACAGGAATACCATGGCGTTTGGCTCGGTCGGCTAACTCATGATTCGCTCTGGCAATAACGCCGTCATACGGAACCGCCTTGCCACGCCGTGCTGGGAGTGTGTCATGGGCAAATTCATCGATAATAGAATGCCAGCCATGTTCATTTGCGAATTGTTGCGTTCCAGCAAAAGTACTCGCGTGGCGTTTGTAGGGCCACTGCAAGTCCAGCATGATGGCAACGCGTTTACGTGCTTCAGCCATTCTTAATGACTCCCATGGTAAGGAGGGTAAGCTGCACGGAAGGAAAGACTGAGGGGCTGCACGGTTTTCGAACGGTGTTTTGGATGCTGGGTCTGAGGAAACAGTTCACTGTGAGATCGCATCGGTGGGTTTCACGCGAATTGGATTGCTGCGCAAGAACGGAAGCAATGTGCGCAGAATCGGGGATTGACCGAGTTATGATAACATCTAGATGGGTTCGGTGGAGTGTGCAGTTCGTGGTAGGAGTATGCGTCCCTCAACGATTGTGATGCGGATCGGTATACCGCAAGTAGTTTGGTTTCAATTCCTTGGTTCTTTTTTGTAGAGTGCGCGTGATGAATTACACAGCGATCGGTCCATTTTATCGTGGCCGTATGAGACAGTTCGCGTTGGTTGTCACCGTTTTCTTCATTAGTTTTGCTTCATGTTCGCGCCTGCTTTCGGCGGAACGTGAGCGATTTAGGATCGGTGAAAGTAACGCGTTTGTGATCATGCCACCGGCGTCCGCCAGAGTCAAAGGACCGACACCTTGGGTGTGGTATGCGCCCACGCTTGGCAATCGTCACCCGAGCCGTGATGAGCAGTGGATGATTGATCGGTTGCATGCCGCAGGGATCGCACTGGCTGGAATAGATGTGGGGGAAAGTTACGGAAGCCCTAAGGGAGTCCGCGTCTATCAAGAATTCTATCGACAGCTGACTGGCCAACGGGGATTTAGTGCGAAGCCTGTTTTGCTAGCCCGCAGTCGTGGCGGGTTGATGCTATACAGTTGGGCAGTTTCTCACGCCGCTTGTGTCGGCGGGATCGCAGGGATTTACCCAGTCTGTAACATTGCCAGTTACCCCGGTATCGAGAGAGCGTCACCTGCGTTCGACCTGACCGCAAAGGAGCTCAAAGACTCGTTGACGAAGTACAATCCGGTGGACAATTTGCATGCACTAGCCAAAGCACGTGTCCCCGTCTTTCACATCCAGGGTGATTCGGACACGGTGGTGCCCCATGAAAAGAACTCGGGGTTGCTCGCATCACGGTATCAGGCTCTCGGCGGGCCTGTGAAAATTGAATTGATTCCTGGACAGGGTCACAATATGTGGCGTGGCTGGTTCGAATCAGAAACGCTTACTCAATTCATGATCAAGCACGCTTTGGGGAAGTGAGCCCAAGGACAGGTGGTGGTGTGGAGTTTGAAGGCATCTTGCGTCGGCACGAGTGTTGTGGCTTACGTCGTTTGGGTACGAATTGCTGCTTGCGGAATCAAGGGTTAGCTGGAATCTGCTGACGATTGTGATACCTGAAGTTTGAACAATTGACTCTGAACACTAAGCTTTGGATTTCGACAAACAGTGATAGGTTCTTTTGAAAGAAGTATTTGATGTTGGACAATACAAGTCATCGTGTCAAACGAGCCTGCCGAGTTGGCGTGTGTGTTGCGATTGCGATGTGGCACCTGAGTTTCGCATCAGAGATCGCAAGGGCGGTCTTCGGTGATGATGCCACTTGGGAAAGGCACGTGGTCCAAACCACTGCTGGAACGTCCGGGCAGGTCAATACGGTGGTTGCGAATGATTTCGACAATGATGGGCATGTCGATTTATTGGCCTCATTTGATGGGAAGGTAGTTTTGTATCGTGGTCCAGACTGGCGTTCGACGGTGATCTTGGCAGAAATGCCGGCCGATCAAACCGGGCGTGTGGCCAAACGAGGATGCATACACAGCACCTTGATGGACGTGGATCAAGATGGTGACTTGGATTATGTCGGTTCCAATCGAATGCTATTCTGGCTTGAATGTCCGGAGAGTCCGTTTGCAGATCGCTGGGTGTGCCGCACGATCAGTCTCGACGTCAATGGTGCGCATTGTGTGATTACAGGTGATGTTGATCGAGATGGAAACATCGATTTGATTGCCAATTCCTGGCGCGATAACGGGGCGAGCAAAATCCCAAATTCGATTACGTGGTTCTCCGTTCCGGAGTCACCTCAGACGGCAGGTGTTTGGAAACCTACGGTCTTTGCCAAGGGCGACGCACCGGGTGGGAACCACTACATGGGGTTTGGCGACGTCAATGGAGATAAGCGGCCTGATATTGCGTGTGCAGCCAAAGGTGGCCCACAGTTACCTGGCGGAGAATGGTTCGCTTGGTGGGAACAGCCAAAGGATCCTGACGGGCGCTGGATCAGGAGAACGTTGTCATCGAGTGAACCTGGTGCTTCCAACATACTGCCGGTCGATTTAGATGCTGATGGTGCGGTTGACTACGTAGCCAGTCGAGGACATGGCCGGGGAGTGCTGTGGTTCAGGGGACCCCATTTCCAAAAGATTGAGATTGATGAAATGTTGGATACTCCGCATAGTTTGGCAGTAGCGGATATGGATCTCGATAATGATCTCGACATTGTGGCATGCAGTGCAAGTCTGAATGGTGCTGCGGTCTGGTACGAGAATGATGGGAAGGGCACGTTGAAGCCTCACGTAGTAGATCGTTTGCAGTCATCTTATGATGTCCGCCTGTTGGATATGGATAATGACGGTGACATCGACATTCTTGTGGCCGGTCATGACAGCGGAAACATTGTTTGGTATTCCAATCCGCTCAAGTGACAAAGGAAGTGCTGTCTTTTGCACTTTGATTGAAAGTCGCACGCCATTAGATGGTGTCGCTTTGGTGGGCGGCTGCTGAGGCGTGTGACAAGTTGTTTTAAAAACGAACATCAGTTTTATAAGAATATTTAATAGGGACGCTCAGATGCGAAAGAATAATCGGCGTGAATTCCTTAAGACGAGTCAGGCGTTGGCTGCCACTTGTTCAGTTGGGTATTTCACCAGTTCAAATCCGTTAAAGGCGATGTCGCCGAATGAGCGACCACGGCTAGCGGTGATTGGTGTTGGTGGCCAGGGAATGGGTGATGGACGACGCGCCCAAAATCATTCCGAGATTGTTGCGGTGTGTGATGTCGACACCTCACACTCGGATTACGCTAAGGCCGGGTACACTCGGAGGATGGCGGCGAAGGGAAAGACGGCGATGATCGACGTGTACGATGACTATCGTGCGATCATTGATCGTGATGATATTGATGCCATCATTTGTGGGACGGTTGATCACTGGCATGTGAAAATTTCAGCAGAGGCTATGCGGTCTGGGAAAGATGTGTATTGTGAAAAACCGCTTACACTGACGGTAGACGAGGGCAGGATTATTTCGAAAGTCACCGAAGAGACGGGGCAGATACTTCAGGTCGGTACCCAGCAAAGATCGGATGAAAGATTCTTGAAAGCTGTGGCTATCGCTCACTCGGGTCGCTTGGGGAAAATTCGCAAGGTCACAGTGGGTATCAATCACAACCCATTCAGCAAACCGTTACCAGTGGTGTCCGCGCCAAAAACGCTCAATTGGGACCGCTGGAAAGGCCCCACCGAGGATGTCCCTTATCGATTTCTGAAGGACGGAAAAGCCGGCCAAGAGTTGGTGAGGACGCTCGGGGACGGCAGTATCAATGCATCCAACTGCCATAAGGAGTTTCGGTGGTGGTTGCAGTACAGCGGGGGGAAAATGACCGACTGGGGTGCCCATCATGTTGATATTGCACAATGGATTATCGACCAATGTGGACCAGCACAAGGACCCACCATGATCGAACCGATCATGGTCGAAGCACGAGTCCCGTTCGATGAAAATGGCAACCCCACGTTGGATGATCGATACAACGCGCCCCATCGATTCACGGTTCATGCGCATTACCCAAATCAGACACTGATGGAAATCACAAGCGAAGGCCGCAATGGCATTTTGGTGGAAGGTACGAAAGGGCGAATTTTCGTTAACCGCGGTACCATTGCTGGCAAACCGATTGAAGATCTTGCCTCAAATCCACTTCCTGGGGGGTGGCTTGAGCAAATGTATGGTGGGCCGCTGGTTGAACATGTGAACAATTTCTGTGACTGTATTGTCAGTCGAAAACAACCTGCTTCAGATGTTTGGAGCCATGTTGCATCGATCAATACCTGTCACCTCAGTAATATTGCGATTCGCTTGAATCGAAAAGTTAATTGGGATGCAAAATCCCAGACCGTTCAAGGTGATGCCAAAGCGAACGCAATGCTCACGCGAGACTTCCGTAAGGGATATGAAATCGAGTTGTAGTCGGTGTGCTGCTGAGTGTCGCTCAGCTCACGACAATGTTCACGGCCTGAATTGCCGCGTGTCCAGACTTTCGAAAGGGCCGGGGCATCGGTTGGGCGCGTTGATTTTTATCGACTGTGCGACATCGAATGGTGTATTTCCCAGGCTTCAATGCGGGATGCAGTGTGGCCCAATGAGCCTTCGTTAATCGGAGTGGCCATTGTTTAGGAGCTCCGCCCAAACCGAAACCTGCGGTGGGTTGAACAATTTTTCCGTCTGGTAAATCGCCCCCCCACTCTTTGGGTGGCCCCAGTATTTTTGCGTCACGCCATGGTGCGGTCTCGAAGTACTTATCCCCCTCAGGTAACGGTGCGTCCTTGGGGTGAATCCAAACCTGGACTTTGTCGAGACCTGCGAGTCCAACTTGAGCCCAGCCGGTCAGGGCGATGGGCGTGTTGGCAGAATAGTTGGAGCTGGTCGGAAACAGGTTGCAGAACGTTTTGATCGGACTGTCGAGGTCATTGTTTTGTTTGGCGTAGGTGTCGTTCCCGTGAGGAATGTTGGAAAGCACGACACGGTTGAGCCATTTGATGCTCTTGAATCCATACGCTTCTGGGACCACCATGCGGACGGGGCCACCGCGTTCAGATGTCAACCAGTTACCGTTCAATTTGTAGCAAACGATTACAGGTGGCACGTCTGCAGGATCTTCCAACACTCGATTGACCGATAGGGAACTGCGGAATAACTGACTTGGGTCCTCGTTGTGATAGCCATCGTAGAAAACACGCCGCAAATTATTGACGGGTTGCGTCATCCATACGAGTTTACGAAGGGGAACCCCTTCCCAGATGCCCATCCCTAAAGGACACCCGATGTTCAAGCAGGACATGACCTTCGGAAAACGAACTGCGTGTGTCTTTCCTAGTTCGATTAACTGGTTGAAATCGAGAGCGGTACCCGTTTCTTTTGTCAGCGGGGTTCGCAGTCTTGATGGATTCTCGTCGTCGCTGACAATTTCTAATTTCCACGTTTCTCGACTCAGCCCAACCTCTTTTTTGGTAGCGTCAGGCAGTTGATGCGGCAGGGGATTTCCCCGAGAAATATCTCGAAACTCATCCTGTCGGGTAAGCCAGGATTCGATGTCGTTGATCGCTTCGTCAAGACTTTGGTTGCTGCCGCTGTCTTGAGCTAGTAAGGGGTGGGACTTCATCGCAATGACCCCCGCCACACCGCATTGCATGAAGAACCGACGGGTTTTGCGACGATGGTCTTCCAGTACGTCCGGGGTCATCATAAGGCTCCGTTGGTGATTTGGCTTGGAAAACGGCCGATTGACTTTGCAAAGCCGGAATGTGCAGGTGGGTTTGCATACACCGGTTTGAATAAATCGTTTTGCATCTCACATCATCGTAACGAGTAGGCGGTATCCGATGGTGATTCGAGTGGGATGAAAATTGCCATTGGTTGGTGGAACGGTCTGTTTCAAATGACAGATGGCTGCACGGAGGTGAACCGCTTGGCAGTGGTGAAGACTCGCTTTGTTGCGATACGGATAGCCAAACAACAATAGCGAAGAGCTCGTGTTTTACGATGCAAAAACAAGTAACTCAGGTTCATGCAAGCAAGGATGTAAATGTGATGCGACGCTCCAAGCTTATACGAGACACAAGGAACTGGGCCAACAGGCCCGCTCCCGGTGCACCGATCAGAAGCGCAATCGTGATCTCGCGTGCGTAGGTCTGTGTGAGGTAATCAAGAGATTTGGGGTCGTTGATATCTCGTTTAGGAATCTGGTCAATCTCGTGAAAACTCAACAGCGACCTTTCAATGAGTGCAGTGACGAAGCCTATGGGGACAGGGATGGCCCTCAAACGCAGAATGTCTTGATCTTTATCGAAGCTGGTGCGTCCCCGGCGTGTTCATCGTTTCGTGGGATGATTCTTGATGGTACAGGTTGGACACGTAGCAACGTGGGGTGGATCAGTAAGGGGAGTCCTCGAGGAAGCGGAATGAACGGCATGCTGTCAGAATCTCAGCACATCTTGTGCAGAGCGTCAGAGGGGAGTTACCGCTGATTGTTGTTGTTTCGGGTCTGCGAACCGGATTTTGGTTTTGTCCGCGATACCTTTTCCTGCGGCGTTTTCCAAAGATTGATCTGGTCGATATCGTTCCGTGCTTTTGGGCCGGATGTGCTTCGTCCCCGTTCGATATCGTTTTTCAGTTGAGCGAGCAGTTCTTGGACCACTTCCGGCTTTTGTTCGTGGCGGCTGGTTTTCTCTCCAAGGTCCGCGGTCATGTCATAGAGCTGGACTTTTGCGGCCGTTGTCGGCATCTCGCCTTCCTTCGGAGAAGTCCAACCCCCGGATCCTTTCGCGAGCAACAACTTCCACCGTCCGCGGCGGTACGCAAAGTGACCACTGATTGAATGATGGATGACGCCGTTGCGGGTCGACTGTATTTCTTTGCCCCGCAACGCTGGGACAAAACTGACGCTGTCCTCCGCTGCAGCGGGGGGAAGGCTTCGATGCGTTATCTCTGCGAGGCTTGCGAACAGGTCGGTATGACAGATGAGTTGGTCGCATAGAGTGCCGGGGGAAACTTTCCCTGGCCACCTCACGATGAAAGGAAGTCGGTGGCCCCCGTCCCACAGGTCGGCTTTTGATCCTCGCAAGTTTCCGCTGACAATATGCCCCTTTTCAGCCAAGCCTTTTATATTGGCAGCTTTCGAACAACCATTGTCGCTGGTGAAGATTAGCAGAGTATTGTTGAGCAGGCCGTTCTTGCTGAGTGCTTTGTTGATTTCTCCGAGCACGTGATCGGTCTGCATGACAAAATCACCATACGACCCCAAGCTACTTTTGCCCTGCCACTCTGGGCTCGGAACAATCGGTGTGTGCGGTGAGCCGAGCGGAACATACAGAAAGAACGGTTTGGTGTTCGCCTTGCGCGATGTGATGTACTCCACCGACTTGCGGGTCAGTCTGGGCAACATGTTGACGACCGCGTCATGCTCAATAACGCGGTTATCCTCAATCACAGCCTCCATGTTGCGAGCGTGGTGGAAACCGTGGAAGTAATCGAATCCCCGGTGGATGGGGCCGTCGGGAATCGTGGCTCCCACAGGGGGTGTCTGGTGTTCTTTTTGCTTGTAAGGAATGTCGGTTTCAGGATTCAGGTACTGAAAATCGAGGTGCCACTTGCCGATGATTGCGGTGTCATATCCGGCCTCTCGCAGGAACGACGCCACCGTTGGTCGATCGGCGTCGATCAGACAGGGAGCAAACCCGGTGACAACGCCCTTTTGCAGTCGTGTCCGCCAACTGTATCGTCCTGTGAGCAATCCGTAGCGAGTGGGTGTACAGACGGATGACCCTGAGTGAGCATCGGTAAAGACCATTCCCTGTGCCGCAAGTTGATCAGCGTGAGGAGTAGGGATTTTGCTCGTTTGGGGGGCAAGGCACTGGATGTCGCCGTAGCCGAGGTCATCACACATCACATAAATGATATTGGGAAGTTCCGCGGCAGAGGCAGTAGTAATGAAAAAGGTTGTGAATGCAAAAGCCAAAACAGTCGTGGCACGCTTCGGAAAACGCCGTTGCATTGAGTTGTTTACCCGTGATCGGATTATTGCCATGGGTGGCTCCGCTTGTGTGGTGTGATTTGATCTGATCGCGAGGACTAACGCTGCTTTGGCTTGGTCTTGAGAAGTGAGGTGAGTGTGTCTTCGTCCACAGGTCCGTTGAGCCAATCAATGGATTGCAAGAAACTGTCCATCTTCCTGACGGTGTCGAGAAACGCCTTTTGGTTTTTATTCTCGTTGAAGAATCCGTGTGGTTGACCGTCATAGACCCACAGCTCGGACTGAATGCCAAGAGCTTTCAGATCGGCGTCAAATTTTTCAGCTGTCGAAACGGGGATCAGTTTGTCGGATGAACCCAAGAAAACTATGGTGGGAGGATCGTCTTTGCTAATGTTGTGTGCGGGGGAAATAGCGGGGAACCACTGCTTGGCGCGACTGTGTCCGTAACCTTTTGGACCGTTGTCATAGACTGGGTTGAACAACAAGAGTGCATCCGCTTTGGAACTGATCTCTGAGTCCTTTTCTTCGGGAGCATCAAGTCCGTCGCATATTCCAGTGGTTGCGGCAACG
Organism: uncultured Rhodopirellula sp.; assembly: GCA_964012125.1. Classification (GTDB taxonomy): domain Bacteria; phylum Planctomycetota; class Planctomycetia; order Pirellulales; family Pirellulaceae; genus Rubripirellula. Next base: position 735 of record CAXGRW010000081.1, on the reverse strand, counting down.
TGGCCACCCGCTGACCCACCACCAGCGGCGATGCGTGAAGGGTCGATGCCGAGTCGAGTTGCATTTTTTCGGACCCAGCGGATCGCTGATTTGCCATCGGCTACGCAAGCGTCGGGCTGCGTGTTTTGGCGGGTTTTTACACGATAGTCTGCTACGAAACTAACGATTCCTCGTGAGGCGAGGTAGCGCGCGTGCTGCTCAAACTGCGACACGGTTCCACCGTTCCAAGACCCGCCAAAGAAAAACACGACGGCGGGTTTCGCATTGTCTTTTTTTTGTGGTGGGTCAAATCGGTATATCCACAATTTGTCACCCGAGGCTTCCTTGTAGACTTCGGCAACGCAGCCCTGTTTGAAATCGTACTGGGTCGTCTTTCCGTCGGAACACGAAATGAGAGCCAAGGTAACAAGGCAGGTGGTGAATAGTCTGCTGGTCATGGGCAGGTTGAGACGCCTATGCAAATGGGGTGGAAACCTTGAGTGTAGTTTAATGCTGAGAAGCATCAGTCCCTAGTATAGTCGACCTTGATGAATCGGCTATCCTGCCCATGTGTGTTAAGAGGGTGAGCAGAGAGGTGGGGTAAAGCGAGAGCATCCCATTTGCAGCAGTTAACCCAGGCAGAAGCATTCAGCAGATTCGGTATTCAGCAGATTCGACATTCTGCTGATTTAGCGTTCTGTTAACTCAGCGTTCTGTTAACTCAGCGTTCTGCGGCTTGCTCCAAGATCCAACTGG
>CAXGRW010000080.1:0-12811 GCA_964012125.1 uncultured Rhodopirellula sp. | reverse complement strand
CGGTTTGCAACGATTATTTCGATCATTCTCAGCGAAAACATAGGATTGTGAGCGAAACACCAAAGGGGGACAACAATCGCCTATAACTACCTGACCAAGCCGAGTTGGCTCGGGCTGCATTCACCTCATCCATGTCGTCATGGAGAACGCAAAGCGCGTGCCAATTCCATTACCGGAGCAACTGAAGGATGAAATCGTTTGTTTGCATTTTCCTGTCTGCTGGTTGTCTGGCATGGCATACCAGCGTCGCTATTTCTATCACCACGGCAGCTGAACCAACCAAACGAGTAGTGCAGAACATTGAAGGTTGGCAGATCTCGGTGGACCCTGAAATGCTAAATGCCGAAAATGTGAACGTCGGAAATGAGGCACTTAAAGCACTCGCCAATCACTTACAGAGGGTGAAATACATCGTCCCTCAAGATCGAGTCAAGGAACTTCAGACACTGCGAATCTGGATCGACTGGGACCACGAACTGGGAAGCATGCAATATCACCCGAGTCGAAACTGGCTTGAAAAGAATGGGCACGACCCAAACCTGGCGAGGCATGTTCACGTTCCACGAGCCAAACAACTCTTGTCCAGGACGCAGTGGGCCAAGCACCCTTATGTCATCCTGCATGAACTGGCACATGCGTACCATGACCAGATTATCGGATTTGACGAACCAAAAGTCCTTGCCGCTTTCGAGGCAGCGAAAACAGCAGGCCTTTACGAGGAAGTCCTCTTGTTTACTGGTCGCAAGGTCAAACACTATGCACTGACCAATCACAAAGAGTACTTTGCGGAATCGACCGAGGCTTATTTTGGGGTGAATGACTTTTACCCCTTCGTTCGCGCGGAACTGAAGGAATATGACCCGAGGACGTATCAATTGATGGAAGATACCTGGGGCAAGATTCGCTAGGCCAAGCGATTGAAAATATCAGGTTGAATGAACAGCCAGCCACCTTTGGCGTAATGCACTGCTTGTCTAGTTTTTCTAGTCCATGATCATCATTACAGCCAAGCTAACATTGGACTCATGCGAATAGACTTTGTCATTACTGAATTGCACGTCGGTGGCGCGGAGCGGTGCTTGACGGAATTAGCTGCCGGCATGGCAACTGCCGGAGACGAAGTCAGGGTATTTTCACTTGGCAGCCTGCCTAGCGATGAGCGTGGTTCACTCGTGAAACGCCTCACTGATTGTGGGGTCAAAGTATCCTCCGGCGACGCGAACACAAGCCTGCAAGTCATGTCAGCCTACAGCCAATTGCGAAGATGGCTGTCCAGATCCAATGCAGACGTCTGCCAAACGTTCCTGCACCATGCCAATGTCCTCGGAACGTTCGCAGCGAAATCAGCGGGCATTCGAACTCGCGTTGCCGGAATACGTGTCGCGGAATCGAAAGGACTCCGCTGCCGGATTGAGAGACACGCGTTGAAGTCCAGTCAATCCGTCATTTGTGTCAGCGAGGCAGTGGAAAAATTTGCTGCCAGTCATTTGGGCTGCTCCAAGTCAAAACTAACCGTGATTCCTAACGGAGTAGATGCGAATTCTTTTTCCAATGCGGAAAGATTTGACTGGACACAGATTGGATGGTCAAAAGATGCAGCAGTGAGTCTGTTTGTAGGGCGATTACATCCGCAAAAGGGAATTGAACTACTGCAATCAAAAGTTGATGAACTGGCACCTCGAGGCTCTCATCGGCGACTGCTGTTGGTAGGTGATGGACCACTTCGAGCCGAGCTGGAATCTTGGGCGGCGAACTGCGGTACTGACCAAGTGCAGTTATTGGGTTGGCGTCCCGACGTTGCCTCCTTGATGGCAAGCAGTCGACTCGTCGTCCTACCAAGCCGTTACGAAGGAATGCCCAACGTCATTCTTGAAGCGATGGCAAGCGGAAAACCCGTTGTTTGTAGCCGAGTCGAGGGCAGCCAGGAGTTGCTCCAACATGACTGGCTGCAACAAACTTTCGAAATAGGGGACAGTCAACAAATGACCGTGCTCGCGTCGCGTTTTCTGGACAACGCATCAATTGCAACCGCAACAGGCGCAGCCAACCAGCAGTTCGTGAACCAACACCACTCTTTGGTCAGCGTGGTAAAGCGGTACCGGGACCACTACGAGAACCTTATTCATGCCTGACCAGAGTGACACTCTTTGCACTATTCGGATGACCTATAAATTGTCATTTCGAATTGGTGAAGGAATGGTGAAGGATTTGGATCCTGCCGTGGGCGCAGGTTTCGTAAATAGCGGTTTGGTAATGCGTGGCTTTGAGATCTGAACCCTACCTCTCGACAGGTCTTCCAAGGGGAGTTCATTAGGTTCTAAACGATTGGAAAACAGAGGTTTGGGGTTACCGGTTCTGCCAGCAGCACCAATCGGAGCGACAGTTACGGGCCCAGAACCGTGCTTCTGTCGCGCCTTATCGAGTTCATCACTGCTCACTACGTCATAGGTTTCTATTTTCGCATTGATTGGCGAGGATGACGTAATCGGGGAGACAGATGCTGCCTCCACAGCCTCTCGCATCTCAATTAAATCGTCGAGCATCATGGAATCGCAGGCTTCATCACAGGAGATTTGGTCGCAGGCTTTTCGTGAAGGCAATAGAGCCTGGAGGTGTCCGATCAAGGAATGCATGCTTCTTTTGAACAAGTTATCTTTTCGTACATAGCCCACACGGTCGCATTTCTGGCAATCACATTGCTGAGCAACCTGACAACAATCATCACTGCCACCGAGTGAGAACAGCTCAAAAGCAGCAACCTTATTTACTCCCCCCAGGCTGAGAAGGCCAATCAGTACGGCAAAAATCAGACGACAAGTACAAACTTTTAGTGGATTCATCACATCGTGCTCGAATGTTCAGGGCGGTCACTGTCCCGTGAGGGCATGAAGGGAGGTATCGTCCCGCCATAATCAGAATGACCAAGAGAACCGCAAAAGTCCGTAAACTCGCCCTAACTTCTCACGAATGAGGATCGGCCCCGGCAGACAACTAATTCTCTGATCGTTACACTGACCTTCGTTTTAGCAGGATTTCAGCACAAATCACGTAGAGAGCAGCCCCGTGACCTTCGACCCCTTCGGCGCCCGAGACCAGTTTGACACCGGACACGGCACCGCAACCCTTTATCGTCTCAGCAAGTTAGAAGAGGCAGGTTTAGGAGAGATCAGCCGCCTTCCATTTTCGATCCGAGTTCTGCTGGAAGCAGTGTTGCGAAATTGCGACGGCTTCCTAGTGACTGAACAGGACGTCAAAAATCTTGCCGCTTGGAACGCCGAGGCTCCGGCCAAGCAGGAAGTACCATTCAAGCCGTACCGGGTAGTGCTGCAGGACTTCACCGGGGTACCTGCTGTGGTCGATCTAGCTGCAATGCGTTCGGCGATGGAGAGAATTGGTGGTGACCCCGAGAAGATCAACCCTTTGATTCCAGTCGATTTGGTCGTCGATCACTCTGTGCAAGTTGATTTTTTCGGTAGCGACGGTGCACTGAACAAGAATGTCGACATCGAGTTTGAGCGAAACAAAGAACGATACGAGTTCCTGAGGTGGGGTCAGCAGGCGTTCAACAACTTCGGAGTCGTGCCACCCAACGTTGGAATTGTTCATCAAGTCAATCTGGAATATTTGGCCCGCGTGGTTGCGTTGAAGGAAACCGAGGACGGACCAGTTGCCCAACCAGACACACTGGTGGGAACCGACAGCCATACCACCATGATCAATGGTTTGGGTGTACTGGGCTGGGGAGTCGGCGGAATCGAAGCAGAAGCCAACATGCTTGGTCAGCCTCTGTACATGTTGATGCCAGAGGTCATTGGTTTTGAATTGACTGGTTCGCTTCCTGCAGGTGCGACTGCCACAGACATGGTTCTTCGCGTCGTCGAAGTGCTGCGTGAAGAGGGAGTTGTCGGTAAATTTGTCGAATTCTTTGGTGATGGCACCAACCGGATGAGTGTTGCAGACCGTGCTACGATCGCGAACATGGCCCCCGAATACGGCGCGACCATGGGATTCTTCCCGGTTGACGATGTGACACTCGACTACCTGCGTCAAACGGGTCGTGATTCCAAGCAGGTCGACCTGGTGGAACGTTATACAAAAGAGCAAGGTCTATTTCGCACTGACGATGGTCCAGAACTGAATTACACCAAGAAACTCTCGCTTGATCTTGGCACCGTGGTGCCAAGCTTGGCTGGCCCCAAACGTCCACAGGACAGAATTTCTTTAAACGACATGAAACAGTCGTTCAACGATTCCCTCACCGCGCCGATTGGCAAAACAGGATTTGGTCTTGAGAGCAGTGACTTGGATCGGGTTGCCACGGTCAAGGACAATGGGCACAGCAGCCAGATATCACACGGTGCCGTTGTCATAGCGGCAATCACCTCATGCACCAACACGAGCAATCCCTCCGTCATGATCGGTGCCGGACTACTGGCCAAGAAAGCCGTTTCTCGAGGGCTTACGGTGGCATCACACGTCAAGACAAGCCTCGCCCCGGGTTCGCGGGTTGTGAGTGACTATCTGGACAAAGCTGGCTTGACGAATGACTTGAAAGAACTGGGTTTCCACACCGTAGGCTATGGTTGCACCACGTGCATTGGAAACAGCGGTCCGCTGCCTCCACCAGTGGCCGACGCAATACGCGAAGGTGACTTGATCGCATCGGCAGTTCTAAGTGGCAATCGCAACTTCGAAGGTCGCGTGAATCCACTGACCAAAGCAAATTATCTTGCCAGCCCACCCCTGGTGGTGGCCTATGCTCTTGCTGGAACGACTGACATCGACTTGGTTTCTGAGCCAATCGGTCAAGACACCGACGGAAAAGATGTCTTCCTGAAAGAACTTTGGCCCACTGCTGAAGAAGTCAGGAACACCATTGCAACATCTATTCAGCCAGAGATGTTCACTGACGAATACGATGCGGCAGTCAATGGCAACGAATTGTGGAATGCGATTGATGCAGCGGGTGGAGCCATTTACCCTTGGAACGATTCCAGTACCTACATTCAACACCCACCGTTCCTCGACTGTGTTGCCGGAGACGCCATACCGGACATCAAACCAGTGCACCAGGCACGCGTTTTGGCGTTACTGGGAGACTCCGTCACGACGGATCACATTTCCCCCGCTGGCGCTATCGCTTCGGATGGACCTGCAGGAAAATACCTGCAGGAAAACGGAGTCGACATCAAAAACTTCAATAGTTTTGGATCACGGCGTGGAAACGATCGAGTCATGGTGCGAGGAACCTTTGCCAACATTCGCATCCGTAACCAATTAGCCCCTGGAACCGAGGGCGGCGTCACTCGCCACCTACCCGATGGTGAGGTCATGAGCATCTATGATGCCTCCATGAAGTATCAGGCTGATGGAGTACCGCTGGTAGTTCTGGCAGGCTCGGAATACGGCACAGGAAGCAGTCGTGACTGGGCGGCCAAAGGCACGATGCTGTTAGGCGTCAAAGCAGTGATAGCGGCCAGTTACGAACGCATCCACCGCAGCAATCTGGTGGGCATGGGTGTCTTACCGCTTGAGTTTGCCGATGGTGCCACGTGGCAATCCTTGGGGCTCACCGGAGAAGAATCAATTGACATCCCTGAACTCTCCAACGAGCTAGAGCCGCGATCAACAATCACGGTTACAGCCACGTCTGACGACGGCAGCACAACCAGTTTCCCGTGTGTGGTAAGAATCGATACTCCTGTCGAGATGCAGTACTATCGCAACGGAGGAATCTTACCGACCGTGCTTAGAAATCTGTCAAATTAGCTGTCGTCACGGCGGCTCACGTTTTACCAGCTCCCTGTCTCCTAATTCCCAACCGAGAAAACTATGCCCAGCGCCAGCGCACGCCACATCCTTGTGGACTCCGAAGAAAAATGCAACGAACTGAAAGAACTCATTGCTGGTGGGGAAGATTTCGCCGCACTCGCAGCAGAACACTCCTCGTGCCCCTCGGGACAACAGGGCGGAGCGCTCGGAACGTTCTCCCCAGGACAGATGGTTCCCGAATTCGACCAAGCCGTCTTTGGCGGTGACGTTGGCGTCGTACAAGGACCGGTTAAAACCCAGTTCGGCTACCATCTGCTTGAAGTAACCGAGCGAAACGAGTAGAGCTGTCGCACGATCAGCGATGATGAAGCTTCTCGCAACTGCTGTGCGTTAATCAACACGTCTGGTCCGCACTGAAGTGCGGACCGACTGCAGGTGTCTTCATCAAGAAAAAGCTTTGCGAAGCATTGCGAGACTTCTTGGAATAGCAGTCTCGTGCTTTTCCTTACCTTCGAATTCCAATGAGATGTACCCGCGGTAGTCCACGCCACGGAGTATTTGCGCCACGCGATCGTAGTCGATGTTCAGCGTGTACCAGGTGCCGCCACCAAAGTAGGTCTTTGCCTGAACGAAGACCGCCTCAGGTGCCAATTCCGCATATTGCTCGTACTGGTTCTCGAGGAAATTGCCCGTATCGAGGGTGGCCCTGAGCCACGGAGACTTCACGGCATTGATCACTCGCAGAACTCCTGCAGCCGTACGCCCCAGTCCCCAGTGGTTTTCCAAGCCGAGCACCACGCCGCATTTCTCGGCTGTGGCAAGGCATTTCTGCAATCCATTCTCGACCCACTCGAATCCCTCGTCGTCGGTGTAACCTTCCAGACGCGGCTCGATCCCTTTGTTGGCCATCAGCTCATCAAAGTTTTTCGAAGTCCCCCAGCGTCCGGTATTCACACGAATGGTGGGGATTCCAAGTGCGTAAGCCAACTCAATGCATTTGATGGTGTGATCAACATTTTTCTGCCGTTCGGCGGGATCAGGACTTACAAAGGACTGATGAGTCGACAATCCACACAAGTCCAAACCATTCCGAAATGCTCGCTGCTTGATCCTCTGCAGGGCAGCATTGGACTGGTCCTGCATCTGCACATGCAAGATCTCGACACCGTCGAATCCTGCATCTGCAGCTAGGTCAATGCATTCTTCAATTCCAAGCTTACTGTCGTCCCGATAACGCCAATAAGAGTAGGTTGAAACGGCGATGAAGTTTGGCCTGACGTGTTTTTTTTCACTGTCGCCTGGCTTTGTTTCCTGCCCTGCCAACTTTTCGGAAGACAACGCGGCAACCGAAGTTCCAGCCACGCCAGCTACAAACGCACGACGATTGATTCCAGAAGACATCATCAAAACTCCAAGGTATTGGGGAGTCGCCAATATAGCGACCTGTCGTGGCCGTGCACGAAATTTACACTGCCATCGCAGAGAAGTTCAGGCAAACAGCATCAGGCAAATACCAATCTGTTTCTGTGAATTTGGTACGAACACCTGCAAACCATGCAAGAAGTGGCCAATGAGAGAGACTCCTTGGTCTCCCTCATGTCTACGGCTGCGTCGACGATCGCGGCTGACAAGTGCGTTAACACCTCACCAACTACGCGACCCGAAATGTATGTCTATCGAAATTTGCCAAGCAAAAAGACAGCTTTCCATCACACGGTTGGTGCGTTGGCAGCAAGAGTTGCCAGATCGTCTTTCCCGACACGAGTACAGAATGTGCCAAGTGACTCGCCTTCTTCCCGATTAGCTTTGAAAGCCGCAAAAATAGTCACCAACTCGTCCACAACCACATCGTCTGGAACCATGTCCTTGTAGATGTAGGCAAGGCGATTGCCCAACCATCCACCTCCGGCATACAGCGTGTATTTACCTTTGGCCTTTCCAACCAAAGCCAAGTCAGCGTTGTACGGTCGGGCACAGCCATTCGGACAACCGGTCATCCGTATCGTGAATCGTTCTTTATCCAATCCCAACTTGGCAAGCGGAGCTTCCAGACCGTCGATGATACTTGGCAGGCGACGTTCACTTTCGGTGATCGCCAATCCACAAGTCGGTAAAGCAACACATGACATCGACCACCGCCGAACCGTGCTCGTCTCCTCCGTGGTGGGGACCTGATGCTGCTTGATAAAACCGATGAGTTTGTCCTTATCAGCCTCATCGAGATCAGTGAAAATCAGACTCTGGTGTCCAGTCATCCGCACTTCGGTTTTAAATTCGTTACAGATGGCACGAAGAGTAGCTTTTAACTGTCGATCTTCATCGTCATAGAGACGTCCATTTTCGACATTCAATCCATAGGACCACTTGCCGTCACCTTGCTCCTGCCAACCCATGTGATCATCAAATCCATGAACGTCATCCTCGGTGCAGTCCTCAAGTGGTTGACCGTAATACTTTTCCACTTCAGTACGAAACTTTTCGATACCCCAGTCATTGATCAAATACTTCATTCGGGCTGTCTTGCGATCTTGGCGATTGCCATTGTCGCGTTGCACTTTGATGATCGCCTTGGAGATACCGACAGCTTGCTCGGGCTTGATGAATCCCAAGCGTTTTGCGAGTGCTGGAAAAGTTTTCTTGGCCGATGGGGTCGTTCCCATACCTCCCCCGACAAGCACGTTGTAGCCGATGATAGCCCCGTCACGCACAACTGCCAAAAAGCCGAGATCCTGCGTATAAATATCGATGCAATTATCTTCTGGCAAAGCGATGCCCATTTTGAATTTTCGGGGCAGGTAGGTGGGCCCATATAACGGTTCCACAGCACCACCTCCCTCAAGAGTCTTCTCACCCGTTTCAGGGTCCGTCAACCACAATTCGTGGTAAGCCGGCGTCTGTGGTGCCAAAGCTTCTGTAAGTTCATCGGTCAATTTTTCCATATCAGCATGGATGCTGCCCGTCCTCTTCGCTGGGCAGCACATGATATTCCGATTGACATCGCCACATGCAGCCAAGGTGGATAGAGCGATCTTGTTGATGTACGAGATGGTTTCCCGCAAGTCGTCCTTCAAAATGCCGTGCAATTGAAGGGTTTGCCGTGTCGTGATTTTCATCGTGGCGTTGCCCAGACGCTCGCAAAGATCGAGCATCGACAACATTTGATCGGGTCGGATCCGGCCACCAGGGATCCGCAACCTGACCATCATGGAGTATGCCTTACCCAACCCCGTCTTCTTGGCGGTCAATCGTGCATCACGATCATCCTGTTGGTAGGTCCCATGAAATTTCAGAAGCTGTATATTGCTCTTGTCGAAGTGGTTAACTGAACCCGCGATCTCCTGGTCGATCGTCCCTTTCAGATAATCACTGCCCTCTTTGATAGTTTCAACTGGACTCAATTTTGGCGCGTCGGTAGACATCGGGGCTCAAATCCTGTGTGATTTCGTTTCACGGAGTGGCGGAGTGCGGAGTGCAATTCCATTCGACAATGAATTTTCCGCAAACTTGGCGTTTTAGGCAACTATAGCGGCCAGTGGAAAATGCCACTATGGCGATCACCCCTGAACAGGATGAATAGAAACGATGACTGCTGATCTACTTGATGGGAAACGAGTTGCGTCAGAAATTCGTGCCGAAGTTGCTGACAAGGTGCGGCAATTCGTCCACGCGGGCGGCCCCCAGCCCTGCCTGACGGCCGTTTTGGTTGGAGAAGATCCAGCCAGCCAGGTTTATGTTCGTAATAAAAGCCGAGCCTGCGAAAAAGCTGGTATCGACGGCCGCACCGTTCGACTGGACGCCGGAGTTTCGCAACAAGAACTTCTGAAAACGGTCCAAAAGCTGAATGATGATCCAGCGGTGCACGGAATCCTTGTTCAATTGCCCCTGCCAACCGATGGCAATGGGGGAAAGGGTTTCGACGAGCGTGCCATTCTCGACACCGTAGCCCCCCTCAAAGACGTCGATGCGTTCTCGCCCGTCAACGTTGGACTGCTGATGCAGGGCCGCCCCAGATTCTTGCCCTGCACACCGCATGGGATCGTGCAATTGTTACATCGTTGCAACCTGAGTGTCGCTGGCAAACATGTGGTGGTTGTCGGGCGAAGCGATATCGTGGGCAAGCCAATGGCAATGATGCTCGCTCAACGAAATGGCTCATGTGGAAGCGAAATTGCGAATGCAACCGTCACGCTTGCCCATAGCCGCACAGAGGACCTGAAAGCAGTATGCAAGACAGCCGACTGCCTGATCGCTGCGGTGGGAGTCCCCGAGATGATCCGTGGGGACATGATCCGTGAAGGAGCAGTTGTGATCGACGTCGGCATCAACCGTGTCGGTGAAAAACTGGTTGGTGACGTTGCATTCGACGAGGCAATGGAAGTTGCCTCCGCGATCACGCCTGTTCCGGGAGGTGTTGGGCCACTGACGATCGCCATGCTACTGCACAACACATTACTTGCAGCGAAACTCCAAGCCCAATCGTAGACACGCTCCACAGCGACTTGGGATCTCGAAATCACGATACTTCACAACACACCCACATCGCTTCCAGCTAGGAAGCAAAACCATTGGGATGCGATTGGTGCCATTTCCATGCGGTCTCGACGATCGCATCAACACTGTCGTACTTCGGCGCCCAATCCAAAAGCTTTTTCGCGAGGCGATTATCAGCAACCAATTCAGCTGGATCACCGGCGCGACGATCGCCCATGATGGTTGGAATTGGATGCCCTGTAATTTTGCGACACGCTTCGACGATTTCCTGAACGCTTGTCCCACGTCCCGTACCAAGGTTGGCACAGATTCCCTTTCCTGGCTCAATTAATTCCAGAGCACGCAGATGTGCGCTGGCAAGGTCATCGACGTGGATATAGTCTCGCAAGCAAGTTCCGTCGGGGGTAGCAAAATCATTCCCGAAAATGGTGATATGCTCGCGTTGACCTAAGGCAACCTGCAGGACAACAGGAATCAAATGTGACTCGGGATCGTGATCCTCGCCAATCGAGCCATCCGGGTGAGCTCCTGCCGCATTGAAATACCGCAGTGCCGCGTAACCAAAACCATAAGCAGTTGCATAATCAGCCAGAGCGTGCTCGATGACCAACTTTGTAAATCCATACGGGTTGATAGGCTGCTGCGGCGTCTCCTCACTGATCGGCATGGTATCCGGCTCACCATACGTGGCCGTCGTGCTGCTAAACACGATCTTCCTGACCTCGGCCTCTTTCATTGCGTCCAACAACTCCAATGCTGCGATCACATTGTTGCGGTAGTACACACTGGGCTCATTCACAGACTCATTGACCAACGCAAAGGCGGCAAAATGCATCACAGCATCGATCTGCCGTTCTCGAAGCAATGAAACCAATTTGGACCGGTCGGTAAGTTCCCCCTCGACCAGCAGTCCGTCTGGAACAGCCTCACGGTGACCGCGAGACAAATTGTCGTAAACCGTGACTTGATGCCCTGCAGCCAACAAGAACCGGACCGCGTGCGAGCCAATGTAGCCGGCGCCGCCGACGACCAGAATATTCATGGCAAACGTTATTTCTTTAGCAAGAGGAATAAATGTCAGAGTTTGACAAGAGCTGGAATTTCAGGAATCGTTCCGTCGATTCAATATATGGAGTCCATAATCTCGCGACTAGACAGATGTCGTTCACTCGGCCGCATCTTACACAGAAACTGCTAGTAAAAAGAAACTTGGCTAAACGATTTACCAAACTACAGAAGCTGAAGCAGACGGGTGCACCCGCAAAAAAGAGCCGTGCCACAGAGGCTGTGTGCAACGACTACATGGACTACCTGCGTGGCGAATGCCACTTAGCCGATAACACCATTGCTGCTTATCGTCGCGACATGCAGCGATTCACGCACTGGCTTGGTGACAGGGAGCTGGCAGATCTTCGAGTTAATGAACTATCGGATTACGTTGCCAGTCTTCATCAGGAAGCACTTGCTCCCTCATCGATCGCCCGAAACATTGTGGCGATTCGCACGTTCTTCAAATTCTTGCAGTTGGAAGGTTTAATTCGAGAAAATCCCGCGGAGCTGATAGCCACGCAAAAGATGTGGGAGCGGATCCCCAGTGTACTGACGGCTCAACAGGTCGACGAATTTCTAAACGCACCAAAGAAATCTGACAGCTATTGCCTGCGTGATCGTGCCCTTTTGGAGGTACTTTATGCTACGGGTTGCCGCGCCTCTGAAGTCTGCACTCTCAGAATCCGTGACATGTCACTCGACGAACGCCACGTCAGATGCCAGGGCAAAGGTGGTAAGCAACGGCTGGTTCCCATTGGTTCACGAGCGATTGTTGCAATCCAGAATTATTGCGAATCCTCACGCGGAAAACTTGCCGCAAAAAACACTCATCCTCCAGAGGAACTGTTCCTGTCACGAAGCGGTCGCGCGCTCGACAGGATACAGCTTTGGCGTCTGGTGAAACTCTACGCAAAACGCGTTGGCATTTCTGATGAAGTGAGCCCACACAGTCTGCGTCACAGCTTTGCGACCCACCTGCTAGCAGGCGGCGCGGACCTCAGGCTTGTCCAAGAAATGCTGGGACACGCGAGCATTCAAACCACACAAATCTATACACACGTCGAACATTCTCGACTCAAAAAAGTGCACAACCAGTTTCACCCACGTGCGTGAAGCCAACAGTCGATGGCTAACGCAACTCAACCTTCTTAGTACGTTTATCAGCCATCGTTCCACTCGTAACGCCTGTCATTACAGCCTGATCAGGGCGGTCCTGTCCCACTTTGATCGTATACTTACCTGGCTCGTAAATGGCTGGTCGGAAGCGGTCTCCCTGAACTCGAACGCTATAAAGCACCTCACCATCCCGTTCACGAATCACCTTCACAACAGGTGACTTGGTGCCTGCAAATCGCAGCTCTGGCAAGTAACCTTTCACGGCACGACCATCATTTTGGCTTGCGCGTATCGTTACAGGCCAACCAGGAAATTGAGCTTCATCGCCGTCATCAACACTGACAAATCTTGACCAGCACTCAAACGTAATTGTCTGATCTTT
>CAXGRW010000079.1:0-12931 GCA_964012125.1 uncultured Rhodopirellula sp. | reverse complement strand
TCCCCGAAAACAGCTAAGCAATCTCAACCATGCATGCCTGGCTGAACCTGATTGGCAGAATTCCCTGATGACCTCCTTCGCTTTCGAACCGATTTACGGATCACTGCTGCTAACCATGGCAGTTGCGGCGGTTACCGTTGGAGTAATCCTTGCCGTCACGCCGCCAACCGAGAATCCAATGCGTCGGCGTTGGCTGATCTCGCTCCGCTTGTTGGCAGCCGTCACCCTGCTTCTTGCCGCCTTTCGACCTGCACTATTCCGCACAGACAACCAGTTAGCGGAAGCCGCCTTGGTCATCGCCGTCGATACATCTCGGAGCATGACGCTGCCTGACGGTGACGGAAACACACGCTGGAAAACACAAACAGAAATTTGGAGAAGTCTTGCCGACAGCATTCTTGGGCTGGATAGTGAACTGGATGTCCGGCTTCTGGCCTATGATTCTCAAACAAGAACAATCGCCGCTCCTGCAGTGGATTCGCTTCAATCAGAGCTGCCTTCTGGTAAGGCAACCGACATTTCTGCAGCCGCGCTGGGTGCCATGCAAGCCGCTGAAGGCCAACCACTGGCTGGGATCGTCCTGGTAGGTGATGGAACTCAGACAGCTGATCAGCAGGGTACGGGAGCACAGCGAGTGGCAGAGACGCTCAACTCACTTGGCGTTCCATTATGGACGGTCCCTATCGGACCAGCTGGCGGTGCATCGGCGTCACGTGATGCTGCTATCGAAGCACTACCAGAGAGCTACCAGCTCTTCGCAGGTAACGAACTTGACGTCAAATTTCAGTTATCCACGCAAGGAATGGCAGGCATCGATGTCCCGGTGCGACTGACCTGGATCGACTCGGATGGAAAGTCCACTGAAATTGCTAATCGACAAATCGTCCCAGCAAGCGCAACGGATGTCGCATCAGTCAGCATCCCCATTCTGACTCCTGAACCCGGAACCTACCGGTTGAAGGCAGAAGCAGTGCCCATGGACAAGGAACTGGTCACGACGAACAACACCCAAATCGCTTTCGTCGAGGTGCGCGCAGGGGGAGGGCGAATTCTTTACCTGGAAGGAAATCCAAGACTCGAACAAACATTCTTACGACGCTCTTTGCGACGCTTTCCAGACCTTGCTCTGGATTATCAATGGATTCCAAAGGACACAGCTGATCGTTGGCCCATCGATCTGGACGGCGCCTTTGAACCAGGCCGCTACGACATTTACATCATCGGTGATCTGCACGCTGATGCTCTTGGTAATGAACAGTTGCAGCAGCTTGCAGATACCATTGGAAAAGGTGCTGGACTGGTAACACTGGGCGGATCGTACGCCTACGGCGGCGGTGGTTACGCTGACTCGCCGTTGGCTGCCGTGATACCAGTTCGCATGGACCCACGTCGCGCTCGTTCCCCAGGTGGCTCCAGTAATCCGGCTGCTGCCAGCCAAATCGATACACAACTGAAACCCAAACTTTCGCGTTCTCATCCCATCACCGATCTTGGCGGGGACTCACCCTCCAAAATATGGAATGAACTGCCTTCCTTGCTGGGAGCCAACCAACTTTTGGGGCCTAAAGTTGCCCCGGGTATTCAGGTGTTGCTGGAAACAGAAATGGGTGATCCCCTGATGGTCATCGGCGAGTATGGCAGCGGACGAACAGCATCGCTTGCATTTGATTCAACATGGCGATGGTGGAGGTATGGTCGCACCGAAGTACACCGCCGGTTTTGGCGACAATTGGTTTTGTGGTTGTTATCACGTGAAAACAACGCAGACAGCCGACTCGTGATCACCATGGACGCACGCAGGTTCGCAACAGACAAACCACCCGAGTTTCGTGCTGAAGTGCAATCATTCGGTGAACAGAATGAAATCACTCCGCTGGTTGCGGAAATCGTAGATTCCAATGGCGATGTGACACCATTGAACGTCAACACCGAAAGCAGCAGCTCCCAGTCAAGCCGCATGACTCAAGCGATCCGCGGTCGCATTACCGAACTTGCCGTTGGCTTTTACCGTCTGCGAGTCCGAGCGGAATCGCCCGATGCAACCTTGCCACCAGAAGAACTGGCATTTCAGGTCGTTGACGAAAGCCGAGAATTGGCTCAACCCCTTGCCGATCCCGTTTATTTGAGTCAGCTGGCGGATTTGACCGCTGACCATGGGGGTGCATCTTTTCTACCGGAAAATATTGATGAGTTGATCACAACCATCCAAGAACGTCGAAGCATGGCGGAAACCCCTGTGATTGAAAAGTTTCGGCTTGGCGATGGGCCGTTCACCGGCTGGCTGCTATTCGGCATCTTTGCCGGAGCCCTGTCAACAGAATGGTTCCTGCGACGACAATGGGGATTGGCCTGAGCAGGTCAGCAATTCCAGAAGCAGAGATATCACCACTCTCGTCGGCGATTCAGATTTTACCCGACGGAAGTCAGAAACGAGCAGGTGTGTGTAATTCCTGCAACTCTTCGGCTGTCATCTTCTGAACCTCTCGATCATAGGTCATCAATCCGTTGACCTCGCCTTCAACATCGGTCGTCTGCGTATAAACACCTGCTGCCACACCTCGGCGGCGGAGCTTCATGAGTTCTTCAAACGACCGGCGGTATCGTTGCCTGTATTCATTCTTGGTGGTCGGCAGATCTCCATATCCCCAATTTCGCATTTCCGAATTCCACTGGTGACCGGGGACCACAAAGCCATGCCCACCAAACTCACCTACCACCTTCACGTAATCATTGAATCTTTGATCCTCGAACGGAAACATCGGCTCAGGATAATTGTGTCGATCAACGACATCGCCGACTGGAAAGAAGTTCCCACCGCTGGCAATATTGACCAACCGCGTGACATCAAGATTCTCCATCAACTGACCAATTCGAATGGTCTCGTGCTGACCCCATCGTTCGTTGAAGGGAACCCACATCACAATTGATGGATGATTTCGAAGGCTTCCCACCATCGACTTCAATTCTTTCACGAACTGCTCATGCTGCTCCGCAGGCCATTTGTCTTCCACCGGATTTGGAGCAAGCTTGCTCCAAAATGGTCTTCCGCCAGTGCTTGGCATATCCTGCCAAACCATCATTCCAATTCGATCACAATGAGCATAGTAACGCCGCGACTCAACTTTGATGTGCTTTCGGATCATGTTAAATCCGGACTTCTTCAAGTAATCAACATCAAAACGCATTGCTGCATCACTGGGAGGCGTCAACAACCCATCCGGCCACCAACCTTGATCCAACGGACCGTAGTGGAATACCACTTTGCCGTTCAAGGTCATGCGAATCTGCCCTGCCGGTCCACGAATAGTTCCTATCTCGCGCATGGCTGCATAAGATTCGACGCGATCAATCAGTTCTTCGCCATCAAACAGCTCCATCGTAATTTCATAGAGACTCGGGTTTTGAGGCGACCACAACTTTGCATCGGGTATCCGCACACTCAAAGCAGCATCAGCGACACCGACCACACGGCCACCATCACGGACGGTGATCACGATGCGTTCTGCCTTCAACGGCTTCCCCTCAAGCGTTGGCAGCACGCGCAGGGTGCCCTCAGCAATCCTCGGCTTCATTTTCACCATGCGGAAATGCCGCTCAGGAACGTCCTCCAGCCAAACAGTCTGCCAAATCCCTGAAACGCGAGTGTAATAAATTCCTTTCGGCTTCAGTGATTGCTTTCCCAACGTCTGAGAAGGCGATGTCTTGTCAATCACACTGACAGTCAACTCGTTATCACCCGGATGCAACGCATCTGTGACATCAAACTTGAATGGATCACTGCTGCCTTTGTGTGATCCGATTTTCATGCCATTGATATAAACAGTGCATTCATAATCGACCGCCTCAAAATGCAAATGAGTGCGATGCCCCTTGGGAGTCTGATGTTGGAACATGCGTCGATACCACAACGTCTCGTCCGGCGCGAGCAGTCGCTGCACACCACTGAGTGCTGATTCCACAGGAAAGGGCACAAGAATATCGCCCTGATAGGCTTGGGGAATCTGTTCACGTTCATTGATCCCATACTGCCATAAACCATTCAGGTTCTTCCAACTATCTTCGCGCCGAAACTGTGGACGCGGATATTCCTGCCAAGCATTCTGGGGAGTTACCTGTTTGCCCCACCGGGTCAGCATTGCCTCGGGAGATACCTTCCATTCGCCACTGGCAACAGATGCCAGAGTCAAAAGAATGAAGCAGCAAAACAACCTCATGGTCTTCTTACCTTTTTAAAGATCAAAACCTGTCCCCGTAAACGCATTATCGCTCGCGTCCCGACATGCATGCACCACATGTCTTGGGTGCTTTTCCATAACAAACTGTGATTTACGTTCCGCTCATAACCGCGTTAGCGTGAATGAACAGCAAGCCTGCCGTCAGAACAAACACGATGAATCATCGAGGACACCTAACTGCGTGAACCGAGTGGCGGTTTCGTCGTTGCACCCCGGTTACGACGCAACTGCCCACAAGCGGCATCGATATCATCACCTTTACGTTGACGAAACTTTACATTCACCCCACCGGATTCCAACACCTGTCGGAATTCCGCGATCGATGCTTTGCTAGGAGTCACGTACGGCAACCCTTCGACAGGATTGTAAGGAATCACATTGAGCAGCACTGTGCGATGCCGTAACAACTTTGCGAGCTGTCGCCCATGATCGGTCGAATCATTGACACCACCAAGTAAAACGTATTCAAAGGTCAAACGTCGACCGGACTTGTCAAAATATCGATCAGCGGCATCCAGAACCTGGTCGATACCAATCTTCTGGTTGACCGGAACGAGTTCATTTCTCAACTGGTCATTGGGTGCGTGCAGACTGACAGCCAAGTTGTAGGGCGTGCCATTATTGGCGAGCCGATCAATCGCAGGCGGCAACCCAACAGTACTGATCGTGATCCGTCTGGGACTGATGCCCAACCCATCTGAACTGCGAGCTACATTCAATGCACCCAACACCCGATCCAAATTGGCAAGTGGCTCACCCATGCCCATCATGACGATGTGACTTAGCCGCTCCTCATCCTCGAGCCTTCCCTGCAGTAATAACATTTGTTCAAGGATTTCACCGGTGGTGAGATTACGATCTACCCCATCAAGACCGCTCGCACAAAAAACGCAACCCATCGCACAACCGACTTGACTGCTCACACAGATGCTACGTCGCGCCCCATCTCGCAGCAGCACACACTCGACTTCACCGCCATCGGGTAATCCCACTAACACCTTGTCCGTTCCATCAGTGGATTGAACGACCGCAGATGGGGTCGTCACAAAGACACGAAATGATTCAGCCAACTGCGTTCGCAAAGCTTTGGGCAAGTCACTCATTTCCTGAAAATCAGAAACGCGACGTTGAAAGACCCAGTGGATAATCTGTTTCGCTCGAAAACCGGGTTGCCCGTGATCAATCAGCCACTGCTTTAGATCCTCTTGGCTGAGGTCCAGCAAATGTCTGCGATGATCCACCGATGAGGCCGAGGATGATGGATTTCCGGAATCAATAACGGGTAGATTCACAGTCAGTTGACACGTGTAAAAAGTATAGAAACGTTGGGGTTTTTCGCGATCTGGACCCATGCTCCGGACCCGCACGCCGATCAGGTGACTCGGCAACAACCAACAGATGCCTTAATTTGTGTGAGAGTTCGTCACCGTTCCCTCTGCCGCTGAGTGTAACCTGCCATGACAAATAACGAAATCAATACCGACCTGGCCCTCGACCGATATCTGACCATTACGGCCATTCCGGGCCGAAGCGGCGATGAAGCTGCGGTCGCAGCCAAGATCGTCGAGCTACTGCGCGAAGCCGGAGTCACCGATGCACAAATCGAATTCGATGGTGCTGAAACACGCACCAGACTCGATGGAAACTGCGGCAATCTGCTCGTTTCTCTGCCCGGGAACGGAAATGGGCCCCGTACGCTGCTCTCTGCACACATGGACACGGTCCCAATCTGTGTTGGCAGCCAGCCCGTCGTGGAGGGTGATGAAGTCCATAGCAGTGCTCCGACCGGCTTGGGCGCGGATGACAGGGCAGGCTGTGGCGCCATCCTGACAGCAATCATAGAACGGCTCAAACAAGGAGATGAAAATTTCCCCCCAGCGGTTGTCAGCTTCCTCGTTCAAGAAGAGATCGGACTCGAGGGTGCCCGAAACTTGGACATTACCAAAGTTGGACAGGTCGATCGCGCCTTCAACTTTGACGGTGGGACAGTCGAAAAACTGACGATCGGTGCCATCGGTGGCGAACGAATGAGTATCAAAGTCACTGGCATCCCTGCTCATGCCGGTGTCGCTCCTCAGGAAGGCGCCAGCGCGATTGTGATGGCGTCTCGAGCCATCGCTGATCTGCATGCTCGAGGGTGGCTCGGTAAGGTTCAACAGGGAGACCAGGCTGGAACCTCGAACGTGGGTGTCTTTCAGGGGGGCGAAGCAACCAATGTAATCACACCCGAAGTCATTCTGCGCGCCGAAGCACGAAGTCATAGTGCTGAAATGAGAACTCGCATCGTCAGTGAAATCAGACAGGCATTTGAACGTGCTGCTGCCGAAGTCACCAACCACGAAGGTGCTGCTGGATCAGTCGAGTTTTCCTCAAACGTTGACTACGAATCTTTCGCACTTGCAGAGGATCACCCCTCGATCGCCGCAGCAAGTGACGCGGTCCGCGTGGTAGGACGCGAACCTTTCCCCGAAATCTCAGATGGCGGACTCGACGCCAACTGGCTATTTCGACTCGGAATCGAAGCTGTCACACTTGGATGCGGACAACGGAATATTCATACAGCCGATGAAAGGCTGGTCATCGCTGATTATCTTGATGCCTGCAAAATTGCGACATGGCTGATCACCGAAGGCGCAGGTCATGAAGGATGATGATGAGCTTTGCCTCTGCTTTCATGTCACGAAACGGAAGGTAATGCAGTACATCCGTGTCAATCAACCAACCGTCCCGAGCCAACTTTCGGAGTGCTATGGGGCAGGCACGGGTTGTGGATGGTGCAGACCATTTTTGAAACGCCTGATGGAACAACCAGACACCGATACGGAAATTCTTCCTGACTCAGATGCCTACGCGGCCAACCGGCGGGAATATCGCAAAAAGCAGGAGTGAACGGACGAAAATGCAAAGCAAGTCGCCGCGACTCACTGACGTTGTTGTCAATTACCAAGCTAGTTCTGATGGAAAAAACTCTGCTATCAAATCCATGTAGAACGGCTTCAATTTCTCAATGTCCGGCCGCTCGTCACTTTTGGAATACAGGTCATAGGGATTGAATTTTCGGACCCATTCAAAAAGTTGATGGTCCCGTTCGCTAAAGAGATGCTGGTAAGCGTTTTCTCGGTGACCCGGATAGAACGAGTGATACCGAATCATGTACTGGGCTTCGATTGGCAAATACGGCTTTGTCACATGATAAAGGTATTCATCGTGCCCCCACGACATCATGACATTTTCCAATCCTGCATGACGTTGATAAATCCCACACTCGGTTGAATAAACGGGATGCCCCCAATCAGGATTCTCACGGAAAAACTCGTGGTAAACGATGTTGGCTGAATAAGCGCAGCCGACCGGAAAAGTGTCACCCACCACGGCCCATTGCGGCTCACCAAACAAACACAAGATCTTTCCCAGATCGTGGATCAACCCGGTGAGAATGAACCAGCGAGGATGCCCATCGGCCCGGATCGCTTCCGCTGCCTGCAGCAGGTGTTCGATTTGCGACAATTCAGTATCGGGATCACTATCGTCAACCAAGGTGTTCAGAAACTCCATCGCTTCCCAAACCCCCATCCGTTGCCGTTCCAGAGACAGAAACTGTTGGCGTTTTTGCTTCACAAAATCGAATGTCTGATGCTGGTGGTTCAGACGATAAAAGGCTTTGACTGATGGCCTTGCTTCTGCCTGATAGTTCCGGAACTCCGAAACTGATTGCTCACCCTGTTCCGCCGGCGGATACCGTCGCTCAAGATCAGCTTCCCATTGATCGGGGTCAGACATGGGATTGTTTTCATCCACAGTGATCCGCCTTCCTTTGCCGAATAAAATCCGGGCGTTGCCTGCAACAGTTACTGGGTTACCCGCACAAACTGCTGGTTACACTCGCGAGTCAAACCCCGGCGACCTCCGCCGCCTTGAACACCACTTTGGCACGTTTGAAACCGAGCCGCTCATAGAGGCGGATAGCAGCCGTATTATCGGTCGTCACTTCCAAATGCATACGCTGCAAACCAGCGGCGCGAAAGCCGCTGGCTGCCCGTTCCAAAAGAACGGAACCCAACCCAAGGCTTCGGTGGCCAGGATCAATCCCCAAGTTCTGAACAGCTCCCCAGCCCTCAAATTGCAAACCCTGAATGGTACCAATCGGCTGCATCGTCCCCGAATCGGAATCACGATAGCGGCACAACCAGGTCGCCTGTGGGACAAAACCGGCCCGAGAAGTAATTTCCCGCATCAGCCTCAGGCAACCATCACGTCGACCAAGACAGGGAAACACATTGGCGTCCAGCTCGCAACGAAAACTGTGAAATTTGGCAGTCGCGTGGTCTCGAATCAAATCCGCTGAATACGGCACCAAGTCATAGCCAAGCGGCACAGGAACGGACTCTGGCACGCCATGTCTCAGGTCGTACTCCATCCGAAAGCGTTTGAAATAAGTCAGTCCCATGCCATCCCACCAGAGCGTCATTGTCTTTCTCTAGTTTAGCACACGACTTGAATTGTCCTCGATTTACTTGCTGTTCCTTCGACAATGGTTTTGTTTCGATCCTTAATCCGCCCAACCACACCCCACGTGGCACAAAATAGACGGATAAAGCTCGCAGCTCGCCCACGCTGCAAACTAACCACCGAAGCTCATTCTCCGCAGCAACGCAAACGACAGCACGACGATTACGAGGCGCAGGACGCCTAAAGTTGGCTTAATTACTCCATAAAACCCGAGAAATCAGTAGTTTTTGGGAAGCCAAACAATTATATTTGGGGATCCTTAAATTATGCATTTCACTTTAAAATCAAGCCGCGAACGGATCCCTTCTTTGAAATCAACCAGCAAGCACGTCAATCCTGGCTATCGACTGATAGCGGTCATTACCCCGATCATGCTGCTATTGTGGCTTGCGGTCACATCCGGCTGCAGCAGTTCCTCCGACGGACAGAGCGACTCCTTGTCCGACGGCGACACCAAGCCACAAATCGTCACAACCACGGGGATGGTGCGTGACATGGTGCAAACGCTGGTCGGTTCCGACGCTGAAGTGACAGCAATCATGGGTCCGGGCGTGGACCCCCACCTGTACCAGCCATCACGAGGCGACTCGATCAAGCTCTTGGAAGCAGACATCGTGATCTACAACGGGCTTCATCTTGAGGGTCGTTTGGGTGAGGTATTGGAAGCACGTGCAGAGGCGAACAATGCCACCATCGCTGTTGCAGAAACATTGGATGACAGCGAACTCATTGATGCTGATGCAGGCCTTCACGATCCACACATCTGGATGAACGTTGCACTTTGGAAAGATGCAGCGGTCAACGTTGCAAGTGCGTTGGCGGACCGCATGCCAGAGCACGCAGAGTCCATTTTCGAGAGAGCTGCGAATCTGGAACAGGAATTGGACCAACTGGATCAGTGGGGTGAGGCAACGATCGCATCCATCCCCGAATCGCAGCGTGTACTGGTAACCGCGCATGATGCTTTTCAATATTTTGGGCAAAGATATGGCGTCGAAGTTCACGGAGTGCAAGGTGTTTCAACCATTAGCGATGCAGCGATCAGCGACGTTAATCGCCTCGTCGACTTGATCGTTGAACGCAAAGTTCCCGCGGTCTTTTTTGAGTCAAGTGTTTCACCAAGACAAGTCAAGGCGATCGTGGAAGGTGCTCAACAACGCGGTCTTGAAGTCTCCAGTGATTCGACGCTGCTCAGCGATAGCATGGGTGCTGATGGAACTCCTGAAGGCACCTATATCGGAATGATGCGGCACAATTTTGGAACGATCGCAACAGCGCTGGGTGGTCAAGTTGCAGCGGACAGTGATGCAGCGGACAGTGATACCGTAGATGCGGAAGAAGGGCAGACCGATGATGCACTGGGCACAACGGAGGCGGATTCGGCCGGCTCGGAATCTTCCGGCGAGGCAGCCGACGGAGATAACAATTGACCTCAAACGGATCAGCTGGAAATTCTCCCCTTGCAGCATTTGAGATAACGGTTGCCTATCGCAACACGCCCGTGCTGACTGATCTGAGTTTCGAAGTCCCACCGGGCACGTTGACTGCGATTGTGGGACCCAACGGCGCTGGAAAGAGTACGCTGATCAAAACAGCCTTGGGGCTGGTTCAACCGCTCACAGGTCATTTTGAATTCTTCGGAAAATCATTCCGAGAAGTCGATGGACGAGTCAGCTATGTTCCACAGCGGACAAGCGTGGACTGGGATTTTCCGGTCACCTCTCTCGACGTGGTCTGCATGGGCCTTTACCGAAAAATCGGTTGGTTTCGACCTGTACGGGCACGACACCGCAAGCGGGCAATGGAGGCATTGGCCGAAGTTGGGATGCAAGACTACGCCAAGCGGCAGATCAGCCAGCTTTCCGGAGGGCAACAGCAACGCGTATTCTTGGCCCGAGCTTTGGTACAGGACGCCGAACTATTTCTGATGGACGAACCGCTGGCAGGAGTCGATGTGGCGACTGAAAAGACCATCATCAGCACCCTTCATCGCTTACGAGATCAGGGAAGAACGGCCATGGTGGTACACCATGACCTGGACACGGTAAGCGAATACTTTGACCGAGTGCTGTTACTCAATCGCCGGGTGATTGCCGAAGGAGCAGCCAAAGACGTGATGACCCCGGAACATCTGAAGCAGGCCTATAGCGGCAAACTGCTGATCCTGAGCTGAATCTTCTCCATTTAAGAACGCCGTGAATAAGCTTGAAGTCATCTTTGCGTACAACACGCTCATCGTTCTGGCGGGAACGATGCTGTTGGGCATTGCGGCCGGAATCACGGGTACCTTTCTGATGCTACGACGACGGGCTCTAGCGGGAGATGTGATTGGACACGCTGCTTTACCAGGTGTTGCGATTGCATTCCTGATTTACGCTTCAATCGCTCCTGAAGCTGGCAAGAGTCTGCCTGTGATGTTGCTTGGTGGGAGTGTAGCCAGTGCGTGTGGGATGCTGGCAGCACTCTGGCTGCGCAATGTGGGCCGACTTCCCGAAGATGCCGTGATGGCGATCATACTAAGCACGTTTTTTGGTGCTGGCGTAGTTCTGCTATCGATCGTACAAGCATCACCCACGGGCGCGCAGGCGGGGCTACGCGACTTCATTTTCGGGCAGGCTGCTGCCATTAGAATCAGCGATGTAACGCTGCTGGCAACCATCACCATCGGCACCATTTTGATCAGCAACCTGCTGATCAAAGAATGGGCATTGATGTGTTTCGATGAAGGCTTGGCTCGAGTGTTGGGGTATCCCATTCGAACACTCGATTTTCTGCTCATGGCATTGGTCGTCGCGGTTTGTGTCGCGGGCATGCAGGCAGTCGGTTTGCTGTTGATCGTTGCACTCCTGATCATTCCGCCCACAGCGGCTCGATTCTGGAGCGATTCCATTGGTCCGAACATTTGGCTGTCCGCCATATTTGGTGCAGTTTCTGCGACGGCAGGCGGAATCGCGAGTGCTTTGGTGCCCAAACTCAGCACAGGTGCGATCATCGTGGTGGCAGCAGCCATTGTCCTGATGTTCAGCATCTTGTTGGGATCGAAACACGGGCTATTACTGCGTTGGCGGGCCCGCCGCGTGATGCGAAATAAAGCGAAGAACCCACCACCCGCATGATTATTTTCCACCAACAGGAACGTTTCACCCCATTTTTTCCAGTCGGATGATCGATAGCGAGAATACCCAGATGTTGCGGTCTAGTCGTAAACGCGAAAGTAAGTAGAATCTGGGGAGAAGCACGCATCCGTAGCTCAACTGGATAGAGCATCGGTCTTCGGAACCGAGGGTTGGGGGTTCGAATCCCTCCGGGTGTACTTAGCATCTTCTTCAAGGTCTGCTGGATCACTCTCTTGTAGTGCTTTCTCAAGCATTTCCAGCAATTCACGACCTTTCACCGATTTGCTCAACTGCTTGATGAGTTGATTTGGGTCAGTCTGGGTGTTCTCCGCATACACTATGCCTACACTTTTTGCCGAATCGCCTACACTTTTTTCTCCACCTGCAATTCCCAATGCTTTCTGACGGTCTGCTTTAGTAACCGATGTAGCAGAATAGTGCTTGTCTCGGACCGCTTCTGTGTTCCCGATCCAAGCGTCAATCTCCTGTTTCCTGAATCCAAAACGCTCCAACTCATTGATCCTGACATCACGTAACGCTTTGTGAGGTTGTGGATAAACAGGAATCCCAGAACGCTTGACCATCTTCCTCATACTCGTATCAAACTTCGTCTCGTAACGACCTTCGCGAATCCGTTCGCAAGTCTCAGGATTGGTAAGTTCAAACTCTGGTTTCTGTCTTAGATTGAATATGTCATTAAAAATGAATGTCTCATCAGGATGTAGATCACGCCATTTCTTCAATAGATCGTAAATCTCATTCCATAATGGACTTGTACGAGTTGGCATATTCTCACGATCTCTTCCAGTGTGTTCTGTATCTTTGGATCGGAATGTGGCCGTTGGGTCTTCTGCATTAAAATCAACGTCAGACCATCGCATAATAGCGAGTTCAGCAGGACGACAACCAAGATAGTAAATCACTGTCTTCCATAACTGACGCTCGTAGTCTGCTTCCTGATGGTTAAGGAATTGCTGAACGTTCTCAGGAGTTAGGATTCTTGCTTGTTCTTTCTGCTTTTTTGGTGGTGTAACTTTCTTTCTGTACTTTCGATTTGTTGATGTTGCCGCG
>CAXGRW010000078.1:0-13018 GCA_964012125.1 uncultured Rhodopirellula sp. | reverse complement strand
ACTACTAGATTAAGCAGGATCGAAGGATGATTGCCCTCGAACCAGGACAAAAACGACCGGAATTCATCAACGTTCGTGTTCGTCGTCAGGACGGACCAGGTAAAGATTCGTATTGGGAGCACCATAAGCTCGCCTATGAACCCGAGCTGAACGTGATCTCGTTGCTGCAGCGGATTGCTGCTCAGGCGAAGACGACGGACAACAAGAGAGTCTCGCCAGTGTCTTGGGATTGTGGCTGTCTCGAGGAGGTCTGTGGCTCCTGCACCATGCAGATCAATGGTCGTGTGCGACAGAGTTGCAGTGCGCTGGTGGATCGCCTACTGGCTGACAATCCTGATGAGATTGTGCTCGAACCAATGAACAAATTTCCTGTGGTCAGAGATCTTGTCGTTGATCGGCAGCGGCTTTTCCGCGGGCTCGAGCGGGTGAAGGCTTGGGTTCCTGTGGACAGTTACTACAACATGGGATCTGGCGAGCGACAGTTGCGGGCAACCCAAGAGCAGAATTACCCCTTGAGTCAGTGCATGAGCTGTGGTTGCTGTGCAGATGCGTGCCCTCAATATCAAAAGGTAGAGGTCGTCCAGGAGCCGGGGGAGTCCGCTGAGGCATTTGAGGAGCGAAAGCTCGAGGCTTACGATGAGGCGTTTGTAGGTCCACACGCAATCTCTCAGGCGATGCTGTTCAACAATCACCCCACGGGCAAGGCCCTTGCCTCAGAGCGTATGGACGCCATGATGGGTGCAGGTGGAATTCAAGCCTGTGGGAACGCTCAGAACTGCGTGGCCGTCTGTCCGAAGGAGATTCCGCTGACGACGTCCATTGCCCGTGCTGGCCGCGCTGCGACCGTGCACATGGTGAAGAAGTGGTTCGAGAAGTAAGCCACAGGTGATCTCGGCACGTTTCAAACACCCAAGTCCATGATCATTTTGTGTTGGCTGCCTGCTGCCGTGTCCAAGCACAGTTGCAGTGCCGCCTCAGATCTTTAGGCATATCCGCGCAAGGAGTAGGCCTTCTGGCAGTCGCTAGGCCAGCACAATGACTAGTCCCTTTTGGTTCGCAGGGGCGGAAACTGTCGTTAACATCCTGTTGGCAGTAGCGTTTCTTGGTTCAGGTAACGGAACTGAGCGTCTGGGTCCCATGGATCATGAGTTTCTTGTGATCTCTCACGACTCGCATGAATTCGTCTTCGTGGACGGGCTTACTGATCAGGTCATGAACCTTGAGCTGGCTGCAGCGTTCCAGTAGTTGTGGGTCGCTGGAAGCTGTAAGAACCACAGTAGTGGGTCGGTTGATGGGCTCCCATTCGGATAACGCCTCCAGTACGTCGAGGCCGCAACCATCGGGCAGCATCATATCGAGCAACAGCAAATCTGGTTTGGGAGCTCTCGCGAAAATTCCCTCCCGATTCAAAAATTGAATTGCCTCCTTGACGGTTCGGACCAACGTCAGACGATGATAAACCTGACTGCGTCGCACCGCAAAGATTGTGACGCGAGCATCTGTCAGTCCATCCTCGACCAACAGGATCTCCATAGGTTTTGTTTTGGAGTCTCCAATCATTTCATCTACTCTTCGCTTTGACTAACAGCTTGCAACACATTTTTGACCGAAGACCAATTTTTTTCGGAACGCGATTGATTACGTACCTAGCGTAAATCAAATGATTGATCGATCAAATCATTTTCGGCTTGTTCATGATGATGAAGTTGTCGACTGAATTCGCAGGTGTCATTCATGAGGGTGCGTAACTGTTCCGATTCAACTCCACGGTATTGTAATTCTTCGGCTGCTTCGGCAAGTTCCGTGATTGCACCATAGAGTGCGTTGTGTTCTGCCTTTGTGCTTTGTGCCGTCTCGCTCAAATCGTGCAATTGGGATTCGCTTACCTCTACGTACCCGTAGGACTCTTCCAACGCGAACTGCAGAGCCAGTTCCGTCCGGAGTGTGTTGAGTACTTTGGTTAATTGACGCGAGATTTGTGAAATATTTTCGTTGCTGCCACAGACATGATGCAGGTGCTGCATCGCATTTGCGAGAATGGGATTACCATCCTTGATCTCTTGCATGAATGCAGAGTTAACAACGAGCACCTTGGTCGACGTTGCCGTAGTGACCATCATCCTTGCCTCCGTGAAGTAGTGAATAGCGAGGCTTCTTTCGCGACGCTCAGGGTAGCGTTTGCCAGATGTGAAAGTCAAGCAAATCCAACATGAATCGCATGAACACACATGTTATCCACATGGGGGTGATGAACTGCGAGCGGCATCGAAGTTGGTTAACGCCGGAAAAAGCCATATTTGATGATGCACCGCAGTGCGCTCAGGCCATCTTTCCAGCCGATCTTTTTTCCCTCGTCATACCAACGGTGCCGATATCGAATGGGGCGTTCTGTGAAGATGAGACCATTTCGAACCCAGCGTGCTGTCAATTCGATTTCGATTCCGAATCGGCGTTCACGGAGTTGATCGGCTATTGCTTCAAAATTTTCACGCGTCGACATTTTGTAACAGGTTTCAACGTCACTCAAGCGAAGCCCAATTCCGATACTTGCCAGCAAGCTGATGCCATGATTGACCGTTTGGTGCCACCAAGGTGAAAGTTGGCGATCACAGTGCCCGTAGCGAGTCCCATAAGCGACGTCTGCTTCGCCAGCAAGAAGCGGTTGTAGAAGAAAACGAAAGTCGTTGGGGTCGTATTCCTGATCAGCGTCTTGAATGACAACGATTTGTCCCGTTGCCATGCCGATTCCTGTTCGGATTGCCGCCCCTTTGCCGCGATTGACTGGGTGATGACATATCTTGATCCCATCAACCGACTGGAACTCATCAACGGCTTCTGATGTGCCGTCTGTGCTTCCGTCATCCACCATGATGATTTCCATGGGAATTCCGGTTTGTTTGAGCCGCTCAACGACCCCACTTACGGTCCCGTTTTCATTGTAGATCGGGACAATCACACTCAGGACGAAGTCATCAGGCAGCGAGAAAATTGATAGTTGCCGGCATACGGATTTACCAAGTTGGGATTCCATTTCCTTGACATAGTCACTCGACCAAAGACGTCGCGGATCATCTGCTGCAGGAGCGTCGTTGCGAGATGGTTCGTCGGTCAAAATGGTGTCGCCGGAGGCAAGAGAACACTGTGTCGCAGCACGATGCACAGTCAATGTCAACTAGAGCGCGCTGGTTCGTTGCGGATTAAAAAACTCTTCTAAAAACTTTACACCATGTCATCCAGTTTTTCATTGGCTTTCGGAGGTGCCTTCAAACAAAAACAATTTCCCTGGGTACTTTGTTGTTGACAACGCGTTCCCGCCACGCCAAATTTTGGGCCTATTGATTGAGTGATCGATGACTTGTGGTGTCTCGCTGCAACCGAGATCGACACGAATAATTCATTCTTTTCTAGGAGAATGTTCAGATGTGTATTCCGACGGACAACGTTTTCGTACTGGCTCGCGGAATCTCGCCGACTTCACTCTGTCCGGGTAACGCCTGACTGATAGAAATGTCTTGATGGCAGACTAAGCCATCGTACCCCGCGTGCATGCAGATCATGATTCTGAACTCGACGCACGCTACCAAACCATCGAGCTGATTAAATGAATTAGTAGCTCATTGGAGTATCACACCGGATGTGATCACTCGTATCGGGAGTTGGCACTGACGGACCGAGCCAGCGAAGGCTTCATTGAATTCGCGAACACGGACGTCACTCCCAATTTTCTGCATGCGTTTACACACGCCCCGTGGTCCTCTTTGATTTGGAATTGAGTCCTGTCAGTGTTATCACCTGAGCAGCAAACGACCGGGCTCGCGGGATGCTAGACCGGTTTTTTTGCTTCGCTTAACAATTTGCTTCGCTTAACAAGGGGTGTTCGCTCTTTCGAGCAGACCTGGTTGAGGCATGCGAGCGTTGACTGGAATGTGTCCACCGTGTGTGCATCCGTTGGGAAAAATTGGGCAAGTATGCACGACAAGTTGTGAGTGCAAGGAATTGGTCAAGTTCCTGATGACGCTACTGGCAGGTAACCCAGGTGTGGGTTGGAATGTCTCCTATGGTGTGGTTTGCGATGCATTTGTCAGTTCTCGTCGCCGATTTGGCTGAGTCGCTGATTGGACTGAGTCGCTGTGTCACTATCAAAACCTCGTGGGCGTCGCTTGTCGTCGGTCGCTCAAGATTTGCTTTGTTTTCACCAAGTTGCGTGTGGGGTAATGATCAGGTCCTAGGCAGAATGACGATGATCACGGGTGAATGTGTGAATCCGTCAATATTCTAGGGCTTGGTAGCCTACAATCCGACTCGCCTTGCGATTAGGGTGGTGGGTCCGGAACAATTAATTCGTTGAAATTGACTCGATCTGCGCGAGCGCTCACGGATGAGGAGAATGACATGCAATCAACAACACGCTATGAACCATCGCTCACGCAGGCCCGCGAAGGAGTCGAGCGTTCGAGTTCTGATCCAAAACTGTTGGAACGCTATGAAGCGCTGACGAAAGGAAACAAAGTCAGTTGGACAGGTCACCACCACATGTTAAGACTTCTTGGCCGTGGTGGGCAGGGCGAAGTCTATTTGACTGAGTACCGTGGTACGGATGGTTTTACCGTGCCGGTCGCGATGAAGATATTTTCACCTGAAAGATACGGTAGTGCTCACGCTTACAGCGAGGCAATGACAAGGGTTGCGGGGATCGCTGCTCGAATTGCGCTGATTCAGCACGATAATCTGCTTGATGTTCAAAACTTTTTTGAGCGTGACCGCATCCGCGTGATGCTGATGGAGTGGGTAGATGGCTTTGATTTACGTCAATTGACATCACCACGGTGTTTGCAATTATTGAACGGCCGAGTCAGCAACCGCCGCTGGAAATACATCAACGAGGTGATTCTGACGCAGGCTTCAGAGCAGTGTCGTTTCAAGGCAGGCATCGCGGTGGCTATTGTTCGTGAATGTCTGGCTGCGTTGGCTGCTTTGCATCGTGAAGGCATTGTGCACGGTGATATCAAGCCAGCAAACATCATGTTGAAACGCAGTGGACACGCGAAGCTGATTGATATGGGATCAGCAATCGATTTTCATAATCCGCCTCGCGATCGTGAGTGCACTCCGCTTTACGCGGCTCCGGAGGTCCTTGAGGATCGGACATCAACGCCTCGAAGCGATCTTGCCAGTGTCGGTTATGTTTTGATCGAATTACTCAGTGGGGTGAATCCCTTTGGCCACAAGAAAAAGCTGCGTGATTTGCTTCAGGCAAAACGCGAATTGCCATCTAAACTAAGCCATCTTCTTCCTGAAGAAATCTCGTGCAATGAGTTGCTGATGAATTTCTTACAGGGCTTGATTGCTCCTGATCCGAATCGGAGGTTTCCGAGTGCAGAGGCGGCTGAGCATGTCGACAAAGGTGCAGCAGCGTTTCATCGACAGTTGATCATGGGTGACATGGCCACCGAATATGACAACGATATTCGTGTGTGGTTAGAAGAGTTGCGTCGATTGGAAAGTGATTTGACGGATGTAGAAGGAGTGCCCACAGGAGTAGATCTCGATTCGATTCGCGATGGTGATTCGGACTTCATGACTCCTGGGGCTGCATTTGGTGAACAAGAGGATTCGGGTTTTAGCGAGTCGGATGTAGAATGAATCAGCAGCATCTTGAATTAGCGATTACAGCTGCCAAAGCGGGTGCAGTTGAATTAATGTCGCGGCGTGACAATCGGGTCGTGCAGGAAAAGGCACCAAAAGATCTGGTGACGGACGCTGATCTCGCATCCCAAAAAGCTATCCGTGAAATCCTGCTGCAAGGCTTTCCTGATTACGTTTTTGTGGGAGAAGAGGAAGGTGAAAACGAACCGCCCGCTGATGTGCGACGTGGTGATCCTTCGGCGCAGCCTTGCTGGGTTGTTGATCCGCTTGATGGAACCATTAACTATGTGCACCGATTGCAGTCCTTTGCGGTCTCCATAGGTCTGTACGCCAATGGCAAGATGTGTCTGGGCGTTGTTTATGATCCTGTGAGCGAAGAGCTTTTTACGGCGATCGATGGCGAGGGGGCGAAGTGCAATGACCTGCCAATCAAAGTCAGCGACTGCTCTGAGCTTGGTGACGCATTGGTAGCCTGCAGTTTTCCAGCCGGAGTTCAAGGCGGAGACCCCGAAGTAGCAAAATTTGTAACGGTGCTGGAACAATGTCGATCGTTGCGCCGACTGGGCTCCTGTGCGTTGAATATGTGCTACGTGGCAGCAGGACGCCTCGATGCCTATTGGGCAACCAATGTGTCAGCTTGGGACTCCGCCGCAGGGACGGTCATTGCTCGTGAAGCCGGAGCAGTACTGACTGGCTATAACGGCGATGAAATGGACGATTGGAATCCTCGGTTCTGCGTGGCGGCCACGACTCCACTTCATCAGTCAATGGTCTCTTTGCTCTCCGCCAACCATTAGTGAAAAAGGCGACTGTCTTGCAGTTGGATCCTCAAGAATTGTCCGTTCGCGAACTGTATGGCTGGATGGTTCAGCTGATTACACCGCGTCCTATCGCATGGGTTTCGACCCAGGCAAAAGATGGAGTTTCAAATCTGGCTCCCTACAGTTTCTTTAATGGCGTAGGGGCGAATCCGCCTCTGGTGGTGTTCTGCCCCGCGAACAATCGCTTCGGTGAAGCAAAGGACACCCTGCAAAACGTTAAGCAAAATGGTGAGTTTGTGGTGAACATGGTCACCGAGGCTATGGCCGAACAAATGAATCAGACTGCAGCTGAGTATGGACCCGATGCAGACGAGTTTATCGCCGCAGGTGTCTCGAAAGCTGCCTCTATTAAAGTGCAGGTTCCACGCGTAGAAAACTGTAAAGCTGCGATGGAATGCCGTGTCCATCAAATTCTCGAATTGGGGCAGGGGTCCGGCGGTGCCAATTTAGTGATAGGCCAGATTGTTTGGCTGCACGTAGCTGCGGATCTGTTCAACGACAAGGATCAGTTCCTCAGCGAAGAGTTCGATACCATTGGGCGGATGGGCGGAAATTCCTATTCGCGCACCTGCGATCGGTTCGCATTGGAACGACCGCGACGGCCGCAAGACCCTGAGTAATTTCTAGTCACCTGAACACCGAATCGGTGACCGCAGAAGCAACTCGGACCGAGTCGTTGCTGCGTGGCTATCGGATCTTGCCGTGCGATTTGGTCCGACCAACATCCATCGGGTGCCGATGCTTACTTTGCAACCCGATGCCAGATGTTCGCCATCATGCTGACGTCACGAGGAATACGTTGCGTGTCCCCGTGTTGGTGGTGTGACAGCACAACTGTTAATAGAATTTGTAAGCTGGATTGTGAGGATCAAAGTCCTCGTCTTTCAGACCCACATTCACCTTGAGGTTCAGGTAGTTGTACTCTTCCAGAACATCAAGTGGTGCATCGGCGTGTCGCGGCCAATCGTAGGCGATGTACCGAATTGGCACATTCAGCTTATCATCGATGAAGACAGAAGCTTGATAGAACTCGAGGCTGGGTTGCTTAGTCGGCTGCGTCACCTGCAGTACCGTGCAAACACGATTTTGGACTCTTGCATTCTTGCGGAATTCGCATTGCACATCGTTGAATTTTCGGGCTTGCTGTCCGCGTTCAATCAGTTTGACAATGAGATTTTCGACACCGATCTCGGTCATTGGGTAGCGTTGCCCACGCATCGCAAGCATGCCGTCGGGTGGAAGATTCACAGTAGGTAAAAACTTACCTTTGAGGCCACCTTCATGAGCAACAATGTTATTGTTGTTTTGGCCTTCGACGTAGATAACCTCGCGACCCTTTACCGAACTTGGCTTCAGGAAGTTGATGTAAACGCTGAGCGGCTGGACAACCTGACCATTCTGAACTTTGCGGTTGCGAATCTTGACCTGCATGTACTCGTGTGCGCCCAACACATCATCAATGCGTTCTCGCTTGATCAAAATCGCCGTGTAGTCGTCGATGTTATCCCGACAGCCCTCTAGCCCCGATCGTGCAATATCAAGTGCGCGATCCAAAGGGTGCAGGGGAGTTGGATCTACACTGTTCGGAGCCTTCGCAACGCGATGGACGGGTTCCGTCAGGCCTTTGTCGTCAGCGAAAGCAGCTCGGCTTCCCGCGCAAAGCGCGAGAGATCCAGATAGCGTTAAAAATTGGCGGCGTTTCATAATCATTCTCAGCTTCCGTGCGATGAGTTCGGCGATTCCATACCGCCGGTCAAGTTCTTTATCGCCGCGGAATGGCAGGAGATTTGATTGCTTTCACTTTCGTGTGCCGCGTTCGCCCAACCGTTTTATCCCGCATGCGCGCAATTACTCGACGCTGTCGCGAGGATAGTGATCACTGGCAGGAGTTTGAAAGGTCAATTCAGCTCAGTTGTCCCCGGTTTTATCGTTGATTTAGCGTTTTTGGCCGCAGTGGGGCAAAAACTGTGGCGCTGAAAGGCTGAATTAGCCGATCGCTATAATCGACGCGTTCGCTAAAAAGCTCCTGCTTTTCCTGTTTTAACAAGGTGCCCCGTGACAAACTCCATCCGCTTTGCAGTGATAGGTTTGATTGGTGCACTGATGCTGCCATCTCTGTGCTCTGCCCAAATGATCATTCTCCATGAGAATTGGCATGGATTGGGAGCCTCCAAGACGCCATCAACGGCAGCCTATCGTGAGCAGCAGCGAGCAGTCATGAAACAACAGGACCAACGATTATGGCGGGCACCGCGGACCGCAAGTCACGCGACAGAGCGCCGGCAAACGCTTTTAGGGCGAGCAGATAGCGGGCATCCGCCTGTACGGGTAGCAGAGCATCGCTTTCATACATCCGAGATGGTGGCGTCGTCCCAGCATTCCCAAGTTGCTGCAGCGGCCGATATCGCCTTGACGCCGACAATTCCCTATGACGTGATCGAGTCGCCCTTTCGTCAGCCATATCGTGAAGACACACTTCATGTTCGAAGCAAGCACCATCCCCCAATTACGCGCCGTGAGGGGCCTCGTATGGGGCGGGCGGTTATCCCGAACACGATGCAGATGCCGGTTTGGAAAACACCTTTTTCGTATGGGTATTTCGGAACCAGCGGAACGAAGCATTGGTATGGGCACCATGGGTATCGTGATCGTCGGACAGTGTGGAGCTACCGCTAAGTATCTGGGTGCAATGGAGGTATCTGGCTGCAATTGAGCTACGAGTGAAGTTTGAGAATCTTTCCCGATTGTGGGCTGCGAATCCAAAATTTTACGTCAGGTCTTCAGTTTCATCTGACTTGGTCCTCGTAGGCCACTGTTAATCCGCTTACGATGGAAGTCTCCGATGCTTCAGTGACTTTGTAAGTATCTGTTTTTGTCCGTCACCTGTTTTTGTCCGTCACCTGTGTCGGTCCGTTTCCATTGATTAGCGACATCGATTAGCAACATTATGAATTCTCGACCTCCTGCACAACGTCCCTCGCAGCCTCTACCCGAGCCATCCACGATTCCACTCAATGGTTGGCATTGCGGGCATTACTTTTACCGATTTCGACGTGAAGTCATGCAGGCTGGTTTGTCAGTAGATTGTCAAAAACAGCTGGAGGGTGCGTTGGGTGCTGATGCTGAACTCAAGAACGAACGGCAAGTTTCCTATTGGTTGAGTGGTCACTCAGCAGATTTCTGCGTGATGTTGATGGACCCAGATCCTGCGAAGGTGGATGGTGTGCACCAGCGAATCATGGCACCAGGGCTGGGCCAGTTCATTGAGCCCGTTTGGTCGTTTGTGTCCATGAGTGAGGTGAGTGAATATGTCCCTACGCTTGAGCGTTTTCGCGATCGTTTGATTGCTGGTGGTGCGGCTCCTGAGTCACCAGAGGTTGCTGCGAAGGTTGCTGCTTACGAACGTCGTTTGCCGATGATGAATGAGCAGAGACTGCGGCCTGAGATCCCCGACTGGCCTGCGGCGTGTTTTTATCCCATGAATAAAAGTCGGGTTGTGGGTGCGAACTGGTTTTCTGAACCCTTCAGTGCTCGCAATGCCATGATGGCTGAGCATGCTCAAAGTGGGATCGCGTTTGCCGGTAAAGTTAGCCAACTCATTTCTGTCGGCGTTGGCTTGGATGACTGGGAATGGATGGTGACTTTGTGGGGCAGGAACCCCGAATACCTTCGCGAGATTGTTTACAAGATGCGATTCGACAAGGCCAGCGCGAAGTACGCGGAGTTTGGCCCGTTCTATGTTGGATATCGGGCGGGAGCGCAGGAAATTCTTGAACACTGCCAGCTTATATGAGTATCCACCTGTGATTTCCAGACTCATGCCACGGACAGTGCCGCTGCATTGAGATCATTCGAAATGATTTGATTCCCTGAGTTCAGCTTGATGTTATTTCGCAGGATTTTTTTTTCGCGCGATATCACTTAGTCCTTTTTGCAGATTGTTGATTGCGATTGCGATGCCACTCTTGGCGTCACATGCCATTTCAACCTGGTCAAGCTGTTCACAGAAACTGATTGCTGATTTCGGTCGTGAACGTGGTTCTTTGCGGAGTAACTGGTGAACCAGCTCACAGAGTTCTTTGGGGATTTCGGAATTCAGTTGGTTTATTGGTTGAGCGCGCTTCGCGATGATTGATACCAGCTGACCGGGAATCGACTTGGCGAGCACTGGGATCGAGCCAGTGCATAATTCGTAGAGTACAGCCCCGAGACTGTAGAGATCACATCGGTCATCGAGAGGTTCTGATCTCGCTTGCTCAGGTGAAAGATAACCGGGTGTGCCGATTACTGTTAGTTTGGCTGAGAGTTGATCCAGCGGTGTCGAAGCGAGTGCGAGCCCGAAATCTAGAATTTTGATTCGGTCAGTCCCTTCTTCAATCCAGATATTGGCGGGTTTGATGTCGCGATGGATGATTCCTTTCTCATGAGCGAATGCCAGTCCGGTGGCAATCTGCCTGGCATAGTCGATGATCTCCTCGTAGTTGAGTGGATCTCCTGACTCGTTTCGCTGTTCAAGGGTTTGGCCTTTCAGCATTTCCATGGCCATGAAAGGTGTGTCGTCGCTCTTGCCGACTTCGAAGATAGTCACGACATTATCGTGGTGAAGGGCAGCCATCGCGCGAGCTTCGCGAACAAATCTTTTCTGGCTGTTGCGACTGGATGCAACTTTTTGGTTCATCACCTTGAGAGCGACAGAGCGTTTTAGTTTTGTGTCTAACGCTTGAAAGACATATCCCATGCCGCCGCGTCCCAGTTCAGAGATGACACGGTAGTGTCCGAGCGTTCCCAGATCGCCGCTGTTCGTTGGTGGAGAAAGAAAATCGAAAAGCATCAACGAAGCATCACCAGCAAAGACACGCAGAGGAGAAGCACGCAATCAACATTATAGCAATCGCGTTCGGGAACAGAATAGTCGCGACACAGGGTCTTACCTACTAATGATATCTGGCTTTTGAAAATTTTTCGCTCACGAGTCAGATTTTAGCATCGAATTCAAATGGGGAATTACAGAGACCCAAGAGGAAATTAATCACGCCAAGCAAGAAATTGGGTCTGATTTGCATTGACACTTTGTTGCCATGCGCTCAGGTCTGGTGGTAGTGAATGAGGTTGAAACCGTGATTCTCGCTCGATCTGAAAGCAGGATTCCAACAATAGCTTTTCGATACGATCGCTGGAATTCTGTTCCATCATTTCGTCCGTCTCGTGAACCTCTACATAGAGAGCGTCTACTTTCTGCAATGCACTCAAAGATTCACGAAGGACGCTCTCTTCTGCACCTTCGATGTCGATTTTTAAAAACGATACGTCATGCTTGGCCAGATACGGTGACAGCTTGCAGCAAGTGACTTCCACGGAATCGCTGTTTTCGCGTTGGCCCCAAGATGCATGGATGGAATTTCCTCTGGCATCAGCACCGTGCCCCATGTCGCCAAACAGCAAGGTTGTGCCATCGAAGTCAGTGACCGCGGCGTGAATGCACTGTACGCCGGGAATGTCATTGCGCTCAACGTTAAGTGTCAGCAGCCTGAAAGCATCGGGATCTGGCTCAAAGCAGATAATTCGAGACATCGGCCAACGGGTCTTCCACTCTAGAACAGATACACCAATGTTAGCCCCGCAATCGATGATCACCGGTTCAGAAACGCGAGGTTCGAAAAACGAAGGGAACTCATCGCTTGCACGAATCATTGAGTTGGTGGCTGTCTCATTCTCGTAGTGAAGCTCATAGCCTCGAAATCGGGTCTTTTGAATGGCGATTGTGAGTAGCCTTTCTTATGGGAACGGGTGAGGGGCAGATCAGAGGTAGTAGGCTTTGACGAATTGCCCGCTTCAGATTGTGATGCTATCCCGGGCCAAGGCAGTTGCGGTGATGCTCAGGCGAAAAAATTGAATCGGCAAGCATGACTGATAGGTGTCATTTGCATCACCGGGTACAATCTGCAAAACCGCCGGTTTCTGAAGAGCGTTGCATTCTTGTGGTGTGCACTCAAGTGCGGGGATCCGCGGTTTGTGCATGTGATGCAACACAAGGGTAAGCTGTTGCTTT
The DNA here is from genome assembly GCA_964012125.1 of uncultured Rhodopirellula sp. Classification (GTDB taxonomy): domain Bacteria; phylum Planctomycetota; class Planctomycetia; order Pirellulales; family Pirellulaceae; genus Rubripirellula. Next base: position 502 of record CAXGRW010000078.1, on the reverse strand, counting down.
GAAATCGAACTGAAAATTCAAGTACTAAAACTGAGAACTGATACATGTCCCGACTTTCCCGTTTGGCTGTTAAAGCAGCATTGACGCTTACCTTTATCGTGGTCTTTGCTGGCTCATCGATCGCAGCAGAGCCTGCCAATTGGTCACGTTTTCGAGGTCCTGAGGGAACAGGTCTCAGCGAGGCAAAGAAGGTTCCAGTCAATTTTGGAGAGAGTAATGTCGTTTGGCAGACGAAGTTGCCCGTTTCTGGGCACTCATCGCCCATTCAGTGGGGCGACCGGATCTTTCTGACCGGAGCGACTGCGCAGGGAGACGGGGTTGAGCGACACGTTTTGTGTCTTGATGCCAAGTCAGGTGAGGTGCTGTGGGACAAGACTGCGGCGGTTGTTCCTGGAGAGTCACTCCACAAGATGAACAGTTGGGCGACTCCAAGCTGTGTGACTGACGGGGAGCGAGTGATTGCATTTTTTGGTGCCGGCGGTTTGCATTGTTTTGACAACGA
>CAXGRW010000077.1:0-13035 GCA_964012125.1 uncultured Rhodopirellula sp. | reverse complement strand
CGGCGTGGGGACATAGCTCAGATGCTCGCTTTCCCGACATTGCACTGTGAATGCCGAAGCGGCGTGCTTCGTAACTCGCCGCGGCAACAACACCTCGTTTTGCACTTCCACCGACAACAACCGGCCGACCACGCAGGTTGGGATCGTCGCGTTGTTCGATCGACGCGTAGAACGCGTCCATGTCGATGTGCAGAATCATGCGTTACGTTTGATTTTAAGGTACCTGTCAAAATGGCATTGAACGGGTCAGTGCGTTACTTTGTTAGCCAATGGTACACAACGTCGACGTCGGACAGGTCTTGATGGACGACGTGCGCACCGGCCGTTTCCAGTGTCTCGCGATCAAAACTCCCTGTGCATACCGCCATCACGCTCGCGTCAATGTCCAAACCGCAAACAATGTCAGCCGGTGTGTCGCCGATCACTATCGTACCATCCGCTGCTTGGTGACCATGCGTGCCACGCAGGAAGAGGGCAGTACGCCGAGCGAGGTGCCTTCGGTCTGCGTCAAAATCCCCTCCGAATACTTCGTCGAAATAATCTAACAGACCGAAATGCCCCAGCTTTTGTTTAGCGGTTGCCTGTAAATTACCGGTCATCACCGCACATCGAATGTCGTCGCGTTCCCTCAACCGCGTCAGCAACTCCAGGACGCCCGGCAGAACGACTCCTCCACACTCTTGCAGCGTTGCGGGCAACTGGGCTCTGTACGCCTCGATAAATCTGGCGAAGTTTGCATCTGATGGCGTGATGTCATTGAGCAACATCACTTCTTTCAGCAGCGAGCAATCAGTACGACCGCCAAATTTGACTTCCATGCTGGGACGTTCAACACCGAAATCACCCTCCAAAACGGTCTCTAGTGCCCGGGTACCGGTCTCGTTCGTAACAATCAGCGTGCCGTCGATGTCAAAAAGCAGGGTTTTCATGTCTGACGCGTGGACGAGGATGTGTGGTCGGCGGAAATTCGCCGCGATGCTAGACTATTGCACAGTCCCCTAGGAAACGTGCAAGAGATCATGATGAACAATACCGCCGTCGACCCCGACCCGGCAACCGCCCAAACGCTTACGACCGGCGTTGACAAGAGCAACGCCAGAGTCCAGGAAATGTTTCGGCAGATCGCACCGCGGTACGATGCGATGAACCATCTATTGTCCCTGAATGTTGATCGTTACTGGCGTTCCCGTGCGGTGCGAAAACTGGAGTTGCAACCGGGTGTCCCCGTTTTGGATACCTGTACGGGAACGGGGGATCTGGCGCTCGCGATTGCCAAACACGCACCCAAAGGCGTTGACGTTGTCGGCAGCGACTTCTGTAATGCGATGTTGGAGATCGCGAGGGACAAGCGACTGCCGCCAAAAGACGGTGCGAAACCAGTTGATTTTATCGAGGCTGACTCACAGGCGTTGCCCTTTGCGGACAGCTTGTTTCAATGCGTCACGGTAGCGTTCGGGCTGCGAAACGTGGCCGATACCGACTTGGGCTTGCGGGAAATGTTGCGAGTTTGCCGACCGGGCGGGCAAGTGTTGATTCTTGAATTCTCTCGTCCAACGATGATTGGCCTCAAACAATCCTACAATTTTTACTTCAAACACATCCTGCCCCGTATGGGGCAACTCTTTGCCCGTAACGACAAGTCAGCTTACGAGTACCTACCAGAGTCCGTTGGGCAATTTCCCGATGGACAAGCTTTGGCGGATCGCATGACGGCAGCGGGGATGCGGGAGGTAGAGTTCACACCGCTCACGTTTGGTGTGGCAACCATCTACGTCGGGAAAAAAAACGCTGCGGCTGAGGGTGCACTGAAAACATGAATACGCCAAGTCGATTCGTTTTGGGGGTCACAGGCGCAAGCGGCAGTATCTATGCCATCCGTCTACTGCAAGTGCTGGTGAAGGCCGGGCATGAGACACATCTGGTGATCAGCCCGAGTGGGGCCGCTGTGGTCAAGCAGGAGTGTGGACTGGATATAGATCTCAAAGCACCCTGTATCGAATCTCTCGTCTGCTGCACGCCCGAGTGGTCGCAAGCTGCTCCATTTGTTGATGCAAACCTGGTAACCGAAGCGTTGGCTTCCGGAAAGTTGTGCTATCACCGTCACGACGATTACATGACTCCCATCGCGAGTGGATCTTTCAGAACGCAGGCGATGGTCGTTTGTCCGTGCAGTGGTAGCACACTGAGCGGAATTTCGCGGGCTGCCTCTGCTAATCTTATTCAACGTGCTGCTGATGTGCATCTGAAGGAGAACAGAAAGCTGGTGCTTGTCCCCCGGGAAACACCCCTGAGTGTGATTCAATTGGAAAACATGCATCGTCTGGCAGCTTCGGGGGCAGTCATGTTACCAGCCATGCCCGGTTGGTATCACGGCGTCAAATCGTTGGAATGCCTTGTTGATTTCGTTGTCAGCAGGATCCTTGATCAGCTTGAAATCGATAATTCTTTGATGGACCGGTGGGGCGAGTAGTTCCCTGCGGACTGACATCATTTATCCTGGAGCGTCGAGGCATAGCTCGCCACCAGTTCATGCCGTTTCGCACGGCGTGTTATCATGGCGGATGGCAAAGCTCGTGTCCTGTACCGATCTGACGTTCGTTCCGGCCCATCAAGATAAGTCCATGCGTTGCTCGATCATCCTGCTTGCTGTCAGCCTGGGTTTAGGGATCGGGGCTGACGCGGATGCCCAGCCAGTCACGCCAGCGTACCAACCACGCCAAGTGCTGAAGGCACCCATGCCTGCTATCACAGAACCTGTGATCGTAAGTGGGGACGCTGCAAGGGTCCCGCAGAACGAGCTTGTTCTGGGCGTGCTGCTTGACGGCGAGGCGAGAGCGTATCGCATTAATGAACTCACTGGGCCACGACGGGAAGTGATAAACGATCAGTTGGGTGGGGTTCCCATCGCGGCAACCTGGTGACATTTATGTCACAACGGCGTCGTGTACGTTCGTAAAATAAATCAACGGACCCTGACCCTCCGCGTATCAGGGAAGCTGTGGATGCGGAGCCTTGTCATGAGCGACGTTGAAACAAATACGGAGTGGGCCCATCTGTTGGGACGCGCGATGAGTGGTCCACTCAAAGGTGAGATTTTAAAACCGCTCGTTGCTGACATGGTAACGTGGAAAGTATGGAAAAAGTCTTTCCCTAATACCACTTTGATGAGCATGCCGGCCCGGCGTTCAGAATACACGAGTGAGTTTTACAAGGATCCAAGCCGTTTCGTTGTGGGATTGATTATTCGTGGGAGGCCATGGCACGCTGAATATTCAGACCTCAAAGAGCAGGAGATCTACTCAACTACGGTAGCGGACCAGCCGTTGTTGCTTGCGTTCGACGCTGAAGGTGCCGCACCACGTGTGTTTTCTCGGATCGTCGAGGGCGACACCCTTGTTTTTGAGAAGGATGGTGTGCTGCGAGTGACGGATCAAGGCACCGGCAGCGTGTGGGACCTCCGCAGTGGAGAAGCAACTTCGGGGCCACTACGTGGGGCGCATTTAAAACAGTGGGTTGGGATTATGTCATTCAAAGCCGCATGGCAGAACTTTCATCCGGGTTCGCGTTCAATCAAGTACGCCAACAAGCAATAGCGGCTCAATTGGTTGCTGTGCGGACCAAGGCGTCGCATCGGCTCAGGGTAACGAAGATGATCCGTTCCATTCGACGCACGGTGAGCTCTTCTTTCGACACGAACATGTCGGCACCCGCCATCATTGACTCTGCACCCGCTTGATCTTCACTCATCCCAGTGAGTACCGCCAAAGGTATGTCTTTGCAGTGGTCACGAAATTCCACAATGGTCTCAATGCCAGAACTGTCTGGTAGGGTAAGGTCCAGAAGCACCATGTCGATGTGTTGCTGTTCGCAGATCTTGAGTGCTTCGGAAAGTGACGGTGCCTGATGAACCACCACCGAGGCGTTAGCGCGGCGGACGAGGTTGAGTGTCAAGATCATGTCTGCTTTGCTGTCTTCAACAATCAGAACATTGACATGGTTTGAGAGTATGACTTCCTCGCCTAAATCGATTAGCGCGTCGCTCAGTTGCTGAATCAATTGTTCACAATCTGCGTAACGGTCTTCCACGTTGTAGGCGACCATACGCTGATAAATACTCATCAGAGGATCGGGTAGTGAACCTTGTTTGAGTTCCTGAAACCGTCGAGTGATAATCAGGTTTTGCATCTGCTCTTCGAAGGTGCTGCCCAGCAGGCGGCCCCTGGCTTCGAGCATGTAGAACCAGGACGCACCAAGGCTGTAGATATCCGATTGTTGGGTAGCATGCCTCAGCGCCTTTGCCTGTTCAGGAGCCATGAATGGCAACGTTCCGGCAAGCTGACCGTCTTGAGTGACGAACTGGAAAACGCTGTGCACTCCTGCATCTTGCGATGCTTTGGACGCGAGTCCCAGGTCGACAAGCTTTACCCCACCATGACCGTCTTGAATAATATTCGCCGGTTTAACATCCCGATGCACCAAATCACGCTGGTGTGCGTGGGATAAGGCATGCGCAATTTGCATGACGTACTTTGTGCTTGTTCGCCAGTCCAGTTCGCCATTGCGTTTCACATGTTGGTTGAGATCTGGCCCCTCGAGTAATTCCATTGCGATGAATGGAAGTCCTTGAAATTCACCTACTTCGTATGCGGTGACGATGTTCCGATGTGCTAATTCTCGGACCATTTGCATTTCCCTGCGAAAACGATCACTCACACGCATGTTGTGCAGTATCTTAATTGCTGCCGTGTTCCCGAGAGCGTCAGTGCCCCGGTAAACCGTTCCCTCGCCTCCCCGGCCCAGTGGCATGTCGATCTTGAAGCTCCCAACCTGCTGTCCCTGAAAAAGGACCGACTGACTCATTCCGCTATTTTTTTGATTGAGGTCGAGCGATCGCAGCGTTTCGCCAACCTTCTGCACTTGGGCGGGGTTCAATGCACCACATTGATTCAATTGGTCAATGATCGGCTGAAACCGATCGTCACTCGGGGTGCGTTCCATCGAGAGGCTGTTGGAGTCGTGACTACCGCTGTCTTCGTGTTGCCGCAGCCTTGTAGTCGGATCACCATCGGGAATCCAACCCGAATCAATCAAAGGTGGGTGATAGGAATCACCATACTCACTCATCCCAGTGTGCGGTGCATCGAGGGTGATTTGACTGGCAAACTCAGGATGCTCGGTCCTGTGGGTGTTAGTCGCTGAACGTTGCGGGGCTTGTTTAGTGAGGCGGAGGCTTGCGAAGCACTGATAAACAGCCATCATACCGAGGCAACTCAAGCCAAGCAGGCGACGCGACAGCTGCTCGCTACCGCTAGCACCGAACAGTAGCGGCGCCATTAAAGTGATCCCGATTACCAAGGTAAGGCCGAGGAACTGTCGTAAAGGAAGCTTTGTCGCGAGAAAACCTGCGAAGACAAACACTGCAACAAGAGGCTGATTAACATCTAAAATTGTTTCGACCAGGAACGCAGCAAAAATCAACGCGAGAGCAAGAACCCATTTAATTACGGCTGCGACACTTTCTCGAAGACTTACCATGCTGACTATGGGTTGGAAGAAGGGTCTTGCCGGAGCCCTCTTCTGACGCTTCTGGTGGGGGGGCTGCATTGTACCTGATTCAGGGGGGCGAGTGGGAGTGGTGAAGACGGCCAGTTTGCAGGAATCTAACCTCTCAAGCTGGAAAACAATGCGATTTATGGTATCTGACGGTTTGCTGGGTAGCCCGCGAAACCTGACAAGTTCGAAGTGGTTTAGACAGTGCGGGTCTACACGCTTGGAGGTCCCCTCGTGCTGTTTCGAAGCTTACCCCCTTTTTCTTCATTGAGACGTCATGGGCATTTGTTTTAACTTCGGAATCGGTCGTTGCTTGGCCTCATCGCTCGTCGTAGCAGCGGTTTGGGTCAACAGCACGTGTTTTGGTGACTGGCCAAGATTTCGCGGCCCCAATGGCTCAGGAATCGCATCCGATTCAACAAAAATGCCAGTGGAATGGAGTCCTAAAGAAAATATCGCGTGGAAGTTAAAGCTACCTGGGCCAGGTGCTTCGAGTCCAATCATTGCTGGTGAACATGTGTTCGTGACCTGCTACAGCGGTTACGGCACTAGCCGTGAGAACGTTGGGAATATTGAGGAGTTAACGCGGCATCTGATTTGCGTAGACCGTAAAACGGGCAAACAGAAGTGGATGCGTACGATTGCAGCAACGCTGCCCGAGGATACGTACAGTGGCATGGGCATACCTGCTCACGGATATGCGTCGCACACGCCTGTCGCGGATGGCGAACGTGTTTATGCTTTTTTTGGTAAGTCTGGCGTGCTTTGCTTTGATTTCGAGGGGAATGAGTTATGGAAAGCAAGCGTTGGAACCGGGAGCGATCCAAAACGATGGGGATCCTCATCGAGCCCTATTTTGCACGAGGACCTGGTTATCGTGACTGCAAGCGCCGAGAGTGCGTCACTAGTCGGGCTTCACAAATTAACCGGGGAAGAAAAGTGGCGGCAAACAGCTGATGGCTTGGTGGATGTATGGGGAACGCCCGTGATTGCAAAAGTAGATGACACGAGATCGGATCTTGTGTTGGGTGTGCCGTACGAATTCTGGGGCTTGAACCCATCCACCGGAAAGCTGCGTTGGTACAGCGAGGCAATGGATTCAAACTCTTACAACTCAAGCGTTGTTGAGTCGAAAGGTATTATCTATGGCATCGAGGGACGGGGCGGTGGATCCGCTGCTGTGAAAGCTGGAGGCAAAGGTGATGTGACTGCGGCGAATACGGTGTGGACTGGACGCGACACCGCTAGGTTCGCATCACCACTCATTTATGGCGACAAGATCTACTACTTTGCCAACGGCTTGGTGAATTGCATCAGCGCGAAAGATGGCGCTGAGATTTTCAAAGGTCGTCTGCCAGCAAAAACCAATAAATCTACGGAGGACTCAGGAAACAATGAAGCTGATGAACCAGCTCGCCCTGCCCCCAGCGGGTTTGGAGGCCGTGGAGGCTTTGGTGGGCGTAGCGGTCGAGGTGGATTTGGTGGAGTCGATTACAGTTCACCAGTGGCTGCGGACGGAAAAGTCTATTACTTCAAGGGTGACGGGACAGCTTATGTCCTCAACGCCTCCAACAAGTTCGAGCTCTTGGCTACCAACCAAACTTGCGAGTCGGGCGAAACGTTTCACGGAACGCCCGCTCTGAGCGATGGCCAAATCATCCTGCGTAGTGATAAGCATCTCTACTGCATTGGTGGTGAATAAGACTCTCAGACCCAGGGACAATCTTAAAAAAACCATAAGGACCGCCGACACCATCGCGTGCACAAGTTCGGATCTGCTTCGGCATCAGGTCTGCATGATCAACCGGCATGAATGCAGATGCCAGTAGGTCTTGTTCTTCCTTCCAACGCAGTTGTTCTGAATGGGAAACCTTTGATTCTTACAGCTCGTAAGCATCTTAGGTGAACCATGCATGGTAAGAACAAGAGATGCAACTCGGATAATCGTTACAAAGCGCGCCTGCATGTCATAACCAGAACTTAAAGAACCTCCCATCCAGCACGTCAACGTAATCCTACTCTTTTGCCTTGGCGTTCCTCTTTGCGTGTTCAATGTTTGAACCGTAGTCGATGTAGTCAGAGCATCGTGATCCAATCCGTTGGTGTAAAAACGCTTCGCAAGGCAAAAACTCCTGTCAAGACAAAAACGTCGCACAGGTTTTTTACTGCGTAGCAACACATCCGGGAAAAGCACGGGGATCGATGACGCGATATGTGTGCCGAAGCACCATTGTCGCCGAAGCTGCGTCTTGCAACAGATGTGTTGTTTCCTGTGGAGAAATCGAGATGAATAGGCTGTGGATCATACCCGCCATCATGATCAGTGCGATCGTGGCCGGTACAAATTCCGCGAGCGCTGCTTACTGTGGCGCGATCAGCTATGAGGGCTGTTGTGGATGCGGGGGAACCGCTGATGGTAATGAAGTGTCTGCCACTCCAGTAGCTGGCGGGACTTACACTTGCATGCGAACTGTGCGAGAAACTGTGTTCGATCGAGTTGAAGAGACTCGCTACCGAACGCGAAACGAAGTCTACTACGAGGACCGTCAGGTTCAGTGCAGTCGACTTGTACCCGAGACAACAACGCGGAACATCAATTACACCGTGATGGTTCCGAAGTACGAGACTCGGACACGAACGATGAATTACACCGTTTGCAAGCCGGTCTACGAGAAACATCAGCGAACCATCAATTACACCGTGCGTCGCCCAGTGTATGAGACTCGTAAGAAAACGATCAAGTATACGGTCTGCAAGCCTGTTTACGAGACGCATCAACGCACTATCAATTACACGGTTAAAAAGCCTGTGTATGAAACGCGTACCAAAACCGTCAACTACACCGTTTGCAAGCCTGTCTATGAGACAAAGTCACGAACGGTTAATTACACCGTATGCAAGCCAGTCTACGAAACGAAAACACGACAGGTAAACTACACCGTTTACAACACTGTTCGCGAGCAGAAAATGCGAACAGAACAGTACAGTGTTTGTGTCCCAGAACAGTACACACGGACCGTGACTGTTAAGGGTGGGCATTGGGAAACAAAAACCGAGACGATCCCCGGCCCGGTAATGAAAAAGACCGTTCGTGAGCCCGGTACTTGGACTTACGACCCTTGCACATGCAAGTGTGTTTACACACCAGGAAAATGCCGTACCGAATGCGTGCAATGTCCTCCAAAAACCATTTGCAAGAAAGTGTGGGTACCAACTTGCGAGCAGAAAGAGATCTGCTGCACTAGGTATCGACGCGAATGCCGAACTCGCCAGGTGCCTTATACGGTTTGTCGTGTTGTGCCTGAGTGCCGGACCAAAACCTGCACCTACCGCGTTTGCAAAATGGTACCTGAGTGCCGCACAAAAACTTGCAACTACACAGTCTGCAGAATGGTTCCTGAGTGCAAAACCAAGGAAGTTTGTTACAAAGTTTGCCGCATGGTTTGCGAGAATCGAACCAAAGTTTGCAACTACACAACATGCAAGATGGTTCCTGAGTGCCGAACCAAGGAAGTTTGTTACAAGGTTTGCCGAATGGTTTGCGAGAACCGAAGCAAGGTTTGTCACTACACAACCTGCAAAATGGTTCCCGAGTGCAAAACCAAAACCTGCACCTACCGCGTGTGCAAAATGGTTCCAGAATGCCGTACCCGTACGGTTTGCGAAACCAAATGCCGACGTGAGTGCTACACCAAGACCATTCAGGTCAAGAAGTGCCGCCAGGTATGCGAGCCTTACACTGTGACCCGTTGCGTGCCACGAGTGGTTTGCAAGCAGGTTCCTGTTGAGGTTTGCTGCCCAGCACCTTGCTGTCCAGCACCATGTGGTCCCTCACATCAGGGGCCTGTCAAGAGCCTGCTGAATCACTTGTTTCATGGCCATCAAAGCCACGGATGCAATGACGGATGTGATGAGCCAGCTTGCGGGTGTGAAACACCAGAGTGCGACTGCTAGGTTTGGATATCTTTCCTGGCTGACTGTGGACGCTTGTCCGAGATCATCGCTTGTGAATATTGCGAAAGAGGGGCGAGGCTGAAGAGCCTCGCCCCTCTTTTTGCGCATACCTGCGGTCGTCACCAGAGATCAAAGCCAAAGGAAACGCCGATGCGACCTGGCAGCTGACGCAGGCAACACGTGATTTATCAAATCTGCCAACTAAGCTGGTTAGTCACCCAGTTTGGGCTTCTCAATAGCTCAAACCATCCGGAAATCGGGCTGAAATGGTTGCCTTCGCTTACTTGCCCGCTAAGTTGGAGTGCTAGGAGCGTTTGCGTACCGCGTTTGAGGTGCTGATACGCTCCCAGCGAGAATCATGAACTGAGATTGTCAATTTTCTTTCAAGGCATGTCCTCATGTTACGCGCAGCCCTCATCACGTCGCTGGTTTCTATCACAACGTTGGTCGCTCTTGCTCCTCATTGTGCGGCGCAGAATCTCAATTGGAAAGAGATTTTCCCGGTACGTAAGCATGACTTTGGCACCGTTGCGGTGGCGGCAAAGACCGAATTCAGCTTCCCGATCGAAAATCAATCCAACCGGCCCATTCACATTCGAACAGTGCGTGCGAGCTGCGGCTGCACCACACCAATCATTGAATCCAATACGATCGCACCGAACGAGACTAGCTACATTCGTGCTCGGTTCAACACGGATACATTCAAAGGAAAACGCGGTGCCAATTTAACGGTGGTGATCGATCGCCCTGTTTACACAGAGGTCAGGCTTCGCGTCGATGGATACATCCGCAGCGATATGGTCTTTCATCCGGGTGCCGTTGAATTCGAGGGCGTTAATGCCAATGTGCCCGTGACTAAAACCGTGAAAGTGCTGTACGCCGGACGTAAGAACTGGCAGATCAATAAGATCGAGAGCCCTCGCCCATGGCTCGTTGCAGATTTTAAAGAATTGAACCGTGGACGCGGTCGGGTCAATTACGAAGTATCCGTTACAATCGCAAGTGACTCACCGACGGGCTTCTTCCAAGACGAACTGGTGGTTCACACAAACGATTCAGAAATGCCTCGAGTTCCTCTGCGTGTAAGCGGAGAGATCACAGCCCCGCTAAGGATTTCACCTGGCGTCATTGCTCTGGGTAATATCAAGCCCGGGGCAACTGCCTCGAAAAAGCTTGTTGTGCTTGGCCAAACGCCATTTGTCATCGAATCGTTAACGGCCGAGGGCTGGAAGGTTGACGTCTCGCTGTCCACTGATGCGAAAAAAACTCACATTTTGCAGCCCAAGTTCACTGCTTCAAGCGACGCCAATGGTCCACGCAAGAGTACACTGACGATCAAGGCAACAGGTGAGAAGGGGATGTCAGCAACGGCCCTGATTACGGCAGAAGTTAGCAGCGAATGATGAGCTGGTAAAAAGCAGCGAACTTATCCAATGGATGCGTCGTGCACTTCTCGGTTTTCTTGATCAGCGGCAAACCATGCTGCCGTGGACAAACATGGGTCCCGCGGTTCAAGCTGTATTAAGGAACCGAAGCCATCGCAATCTGGGATAAACACGATAGCGTTAACTTGCCAAGGACAGCAATCCTCGGCATCATCTCAGGCATTTCCACAACGCTTGCAGTCGCGGTGCTCGTGGCATGGGACGGCCGGCCCTTAGCTCCTGTTCCTGGCGAGTCCGTAGGTGTTATTTACCTATGGCTTTGGATCCTGACGCAGGCTCTTTGCCTCATGCTTCCAGCCTTTGGCTTGCTGTTTGTTTGTGCGGCATTATGCGACGAAAAGAATAGGTTCGTGGGTTTCGTTTCCGTAGCGGTAAATGTCTTTCTGCTCGGACTTCCTATCGTGTTGGTGCTTGACGGATTGGTGTTCCAATGGATTGGACAGAGACTTTTTTCGAGCAGCTTTGCGAACGGAATGGGCGAGCTTACCCGGCTTCTTCCGTTCGTTAGTAATGGCTCATTGGTACTGATGGTTTGGGTGACCGCCTTCAGTGTCGGAATTCCTGTGCTGGCATGGGCGATAAGTGGTTGGCTTAGCAAGCGGATCAGTAGACGGATGAGGATCCCGTTCATGGCGTTTGCGGGGATGCTGTATTCTTTGGCACTGCTATGCGGTGTCTTCAATCTAGTGAGTGCAAACCCGCAGTTGGCTCATGCAATGGAGTCTCGCAGTTCTGCGCATCCCTTCTTTGTATTCGGCCTGCTGCGAACGCCGTCAGTTGGTCCGGTAGCACCGCCAGGACTCGTGCACCCTGACAATCTCAGTTCACCGGTCACGTCTGCCGTATTAACCGATCAACAAGCCACGGACGCATATTTGGCTCGGGAACGGCGTTTACGAATTTGTCGTGCGATTCCCTCTGGTCAAACCGCTTCACTACCTGATGTAGTCGTCGTGGTGATCGAATCACTTCGCCCCGAGTTGTTAACCAAAGAGGTGATGCCGAACCTATCTCGCTTAGCAGAGGAAGCAATCCATTGCCGTTCACACTTTTCGGGTGGAAATGCCACGAACCACGGTGTGTTCAGTTTGGTCACCGGTCTCGAACCGATCTGGTTCGGCACTTCTCAGCGGTTTGATCCTGGGATGTTTCGCTGGTTCAAGAGCCTTGGTTATGAAACAGGCTTTTTCGCCGGCGCAGATGACTGGCATAAGTTTCACATGAGCGGGTTCATTCGTTCCCAGCTGTTTGATCAGTACGAAACAAAACGTCGCGATGGAATTGCAAGTGATCGCCGCGCGGTGGAATTGGCAGCCGCGTTCCTTTCGGGTGATGACACTGGTTTGCATGAGGAAACCACGCGTAAGCCTCGATTGGCCATTGTCTACCTGTACGGAACCCATGCTACATATCAGAGCTACCCGAGCGATCAATTAGATCAACCTGCCGCAGACAACCGCTTTCCGTTCCCATACCCGGCAAGAATACGTGACGCGGTTTGGAATCGATATCGCAATAGCGCCCGTACTGTCGATCGTCTGCTCAAATCCCTTCTCCGGCGAGATAGTATCGTCGTCGCGGTGGGAGATCACGGCGAAGCATTTCTTGAAGACGGCACAGTGGGGCATGGAACTCGTATATCGCGGTATCAAAACATGACACCAGCGGTCCTCTATTGCCCAGATGAGTCCGCACAAACCATTGATCAGCCTACCTGTCACGCTGATGTGCTGCCGACGATACTCTCGTTTTTGAAGGTGCAATTGTCTGACCCAGAAGCAATTGATGGCGTCTCATTAGCTGGGGCATCCAAGAAAAAGTTGGCAACACGCCGTTTTTGCGTTCGAAACTACTTAGGTGAAGATTACGGCCTGATTGGCCCTTGGACAAATGATTCAGGCAAACCGTTCGCTTATCGCTTTACGGCCGCAATCAGGACCGAAGCAGCAACACCATTGAATGGAATTGATGATCTTGGGTTGGAAACGGACGTGCAGAATCTGGAGGAACTGGCTGCTGAGGTGACCAAGTGGAAATCCCGCTTGTATCGCAGTTCATCAGTAACCCAACCTTGACTGAGATGACA
>CAXGRW010000076.1:0-13079 GCA_964012125.1 uncultured Rhodopirellula sp. | reverse complement strand
GTCGGCTTATCGAAAATCGCTGAATCTCAACGATCACCGCCGCTAGCCTCGATCACAAAAAAGAGAACGCCAGCACTTTGCGTGAGTGCTGACGTTCCGACCCCGTGGATCGATATTTCGTTTTCAGAATGCAGGAAGACTGCCACGGCGAACGTCATCCGTATTGGGCCGCTACTTTCGCCGTGACCCGAATGGTGGTTCTCGTTTACTTACTGGCTAGCTCTTCATTGTCGTTGGCGACAAACGGATTGAGCCGAACGGCTCCCAAAGCGTTCGCTTGAACCTCTTCAGCAGCCGGTGTGATCACTTTGGGGACGATGGTGTTGCCCGGTTGCTCCAGACAAGGGTTGCATCTCATATCGCCACGTGGCGCGGGGCCAGGAGTTGGAACTCGAGGCTGTTGGAACTGAACACGCAGCCGACTCCGGTAGTTTTCGCCTGCTCCAACCATCGGTGGCGATGCAAAGGGACTCAGACCGTAGGGGCGAGCGTGTCGGGCGCCGTAGTAAACTGGTGGGTTGAGTGCGAAATACGGCGGCGTTTTCAGGGAAGTGCCGTAGTTCGCGCCATAAGGCTGGTAGAATCCGAACGGCATGAAGCCATATTGTCCAGGATTTTGGGCGACAGCGATGCTGGGGGCGCAAAAAGAAGCCAAAACCAATAGGCAGCAAGGAACCAATAACCGCTTCATCGAAGACCTCTGTCGGACACGTTGAATAGGAATGTGCATCATGTGATGCGTCACGTCATGTACTGCATTCCAATCCGCTCCACGTATGTGGGGGGCCGCTCGAGAGACGGTTTAGAAAGCACCCCCGCACCAACCACTTAGCACGCTAATTGGTTCCATTGACTCGTTCAACCATTAAAATCAACAAATGCGTTGCTTTCCTCATAACCGTTGCGACCAGCCAATTTGGATTACGCAAAATTGAACATCGCCTGCATCATTCATTCCCTCGATGGCGGCGGAGCCGAACGCGTGATGGCTGCTTTAGCGTCCCGTTTGTCACAGCGTTTCCATCAGGTGACCTTGGTGACCCTAGGAGATGGGAAGGGAGATCGCCACGAGGTGGATGCTTCGGTTCAGCGTCACCGATTGAACCTGCTGTTTCAAGAAAAAGGCTGGTTGGGGAAAGTGACCGGTAACCGACGTCGTGTCGTCGAGTTGCGAACGGCGTTAACCGAAATTTCGCCGGATGTGGTTCTCTCTTTCTGCGATCGTACCAATATTCTGGCTGGGTTTGCTTGTCCCAAGGGGGTGCCTTTGGTCCTCAGTGAACGCAGTGATCCTGCCCAGCAACATCTGGGGCGAGTCTGGGAGTGGCTGCGTGATCGATCCTACCGCCGCGCCGATCATCTGATTGCTCTTTCCGAAACTTCGGCGAACCATCTCCAACGACGATTCTCGGTTCCATTGAGTGTGATTCCATCCGCAGTCGACCTACCACCACTCCGATCCGATCGAGCGATCGCGGAAGCAAACCGGCTGGTGATGGGCATTGGGAGGCTGGAACCGGAAAAAGGTTTTGATCGGTTGATTCGTGCATTTGCACAAACTCACTTTCAGTCTTCGGGCTGGCGTTTGCGAATTCTCGGTGAGGGATCCTGTCGAGGAGCTCTGCAAGAATTGATTGTGCAAATGGGATTACAAGATCGTGTTGAATTGCCCGGTTGGGTGCGGCCTGTTTGGGATGAGCTTGCCGCCGCCACGATGTTTGTTTTGCCAAGCCGTTACGAAGGATTCCCGTCGGCACTCCTTGAAGCAATGGTGGTCGGAGTTCCGTCGATCGCAGTTGATTGTGAAAGTGGCCCAAGAGCGATCCTTGCCCACCAGCAATCGAAACCGTCATTTGCCACCGACTCTGAGCGTGGAGGAAAGCATATTGCCCCCACAGAACTCACACAGGACCAGTTCCCAGGCGGATTGTTGGTGCCAAATGACACCGCATCCATGTCTGATGCCATGAGGTTGTTCATGGCGGATTCGCAAACACGTGAAAGAACCGGTCGGCAGGGCATCGGCGTGGCTGAGGGTTTCGGTTGGCAGGAACTTGTCGACCGTTATGAAGCCGTCTTAAAGAAGGTGATGGAACAATCCAACTGATTCGCTGCTCTGTTCTCTATCTCTGCAGCGCGATCGAAATCTAAGAGGGCCACGAAGCTGAGTGTCGACGCCAAAGAAGTCGACGCTGAAGAAGTCGACGCCAAAGAAGTCGACGCTGAAGAATCTGGAGCGAGTCTGCCGGAGCAAGCAGGTCATATGAAGCGCAGAAACTACCGAGTCGCGTCATAGCCACTGCTGGCCACGCGGGAGAGCTTTTCGTGAAGCCGGATGCGCACATTCGAGGCCGCGTTCTCGTCAAGCGAAAACGTGGTATCAAAATGGGTCTGTGAGCACGCCTACGCCGTTGAGTCAATCGAAGACCCTTTGCGATTGTGACTCTGGATCAATGAAACATTGACGCCAGAGCGGCGAAGTTGCACGTCACTGTGGCGGCGGTGCCGTCGCAGTGCGCTGTGGTGGCAGCATGTCACTGTTTCAGCATATCACTGTTACAGCATGCCGCCGTGTGTACGTGTGACAGTCATGTGACTTGGCTGGTCCATGAACCAGAATCGCTCCCATTCGTCGACGACTGCTCGGAGATCTTCCGATGTGTACAGCAGTTGTTGCACGCGTCGCTCAGGTCGAGCCGAATAAATCGGCAAGAAGCAGCCGACGGATGTCGTCAGGCAGGCGGCGAGAAGGGTGAGTTGCATGAAACGTCGCATCAAGCGTTCCTCCGTGAACGATTTGCATTCGTTTGAACAGGCGTTGGGCTTGCTCAGGTTTGATCGGTGTCCCAGCGACCTTGCGGGCTGCTGGGTGGCGGTGTTTCCAAAGGAGTCGCCGCCGGTGGTTCTAACTTTTTGCCGTCATCCAAATCTTGCTGTCGCCGTGCTTCGGCTTCATCAAGTTCTCGGACTCGTGCCTCCATACTTTTGCCAGGCTTGAAGGTCACGACATGCTTTCGAGGTACTTCAACCTGCTCTCCAGTCCGTGGGTTGCGAGCTTTTCTTGCTGCGCGGGGTTTTACCTCAAACACGCCGAAGTTGCGTAGTTCAATTCTTCCGTCCCGCACAAGGCATTCAATAATCGCATCAAACGTCTTCTGGACGACTTCCTTCGTCTGCTGCTGAGTCAGTTTTTCGACCTCTTCCGAGATCGTTCTCACGATGTCTTTCTTGGTCACTCTGACTCCCAGTTCCGGTCTGAAGTTTGCTTTGCGATCGTTGTAAACCCTTACGCACTTTTGACTTACCACAGGGCAAAGTCTAGTGTCTTCAGTTCGGGAGTCAAGATCGCTGTGCAACATCCGCAGATGGAAACTGCAGCCGAAGGCGGTCGTCTATAGGTATCGGCACTCTTCGCCCACAACTTTGGAACAATCGGCATATTCGGAACACACCAAGTGACAAGATCGCCCGGAAAACTCTATTTGACCGCGATTTACCAGCTATTTCACCCAATTTAAAACGACAGAAAAAATCAGCTGCCTCACCGTAGAGCAAGATTTGCCCGTCGCCTTGAGACGATCCGGCCATCATCTGTATCCAAAAGCAGAGGGCATCTGCGTCCAAAAGCAGGAGGCTAGCGATGCTGGAATGTTAGCAACGCTGAGATGCTAGCGAATCGGGACTACAGCCAGCCGCGGACAATGAAACCGACAATCGCACCAATCAGAAGGCTGGCGGGAACAGCGATGGCAAGCGAGATTGCGATCGCCAATGTTGAACTCGATCTGGCGGTTGGTTCCACCGACCAATCTTCTGGCAGCTGGGGGATGGTGGAGAGCGAATCCGATTGTCTTTCCGATGAAAGCGGATTTCCAGAACCATGCCCCGATTGATTGAGCTCTGGCAGTTCGGGAGTTTCACGCAATTGTGAGGGTTCTTTCGGTGGAGGCGGAGGAGTCCACGCTTTTCGGTCGATCGGCACATCCACAATTTCGGTGGGGCTGTTGGCCCATGGCTCAAGTCTCTCGGCAACCTCGTTCCCGGTTTGTATCCGCCGAGCTGGGTCCTTTTCCATCATGTCGGCGATCACATCAACAAACTCCTCGGACAGTTCCGGAGTGAATTTTCGTGGATGCCATGGGGTCTGTTCACAGTGCCGACGACATTTGGAGCGTGAGTCTCCGCCGGGAAACGGCACCTTGCCTGTGACCGCATAATACAAGGTGCAGCCCAGCGAATAGATATCGCTTAAAGGGCCGACCGATTTTGGAGTTTGGATTTGTTCAGGTGAAAGGTAATCAGCGGTGCCGACAATCTTTCCCGCTCTCGGATCGTTTTCGGGGCTCATGCTCCAAGTCGCTAGCCCGATGTCGGAGACTTTGGCATGCCCTTCTGGCGTCACAAGAATGTTACCGGGTTTCACATCCCGATGTACCATTCCCAGTTCATGGGCATATTGAAGTCCTTGTGCCGCCTGGGAAACGATGACAGCAGCATCGTTCATCGACAGCGGACCATTGTTGCGAATCAATCGGCGTAGGTCGTGCCCGGGAACAAACTCGGTGACCAGATAATGAACGTTGCCGTCTTGCCCTGCATCGAAAGCCCGAACCAGAAAGGGATTATCCAAACCAGCCTGGAGTCGGATCTCATGCATGAAGCTAGCGCGGGATTCAGCCGTTGATTTTTCGAGCGGCAAAACCTTGACGGCACATTCACGTCCCATGACGCGATGGACACCTTTGAAGACATGTCCCATGCCTCCCTGCCCAATACCATCGGTAATCAGATAGCCACCAAGGGTGAACTTGGTGTGTCCTACGTTCAACTGTTGAGCTTGGTACTCAGTGATCAACCCACTTTTGACCAGTGCGGCAGCCACCATATTAGGGTCGTCACTACCTGCGGTATCAACGACCTTTTCGTACTGGCGCTCACTCACCAGTCCGCTGATAATCGCGGCTTGCTTGAAAGAAAGTTTGGGCTGTGCTTCGCTTATCGACATAGTCTCAGCGTATCAGAAAACGGATTCTGTCCAAACGGTTTCGGGCTGCCGGCGGCCCGCAGCCTGATTGAAGCTTCTGTCTTAATCAGGGGTTCGCCGCAAATACGACCAATATCTCGCTGCTGGCATGACTCTGCATTGTCAAAGAAACCAGATCACCTTTGCATGTCAGCGGCAGCAAGTTTGATGAGGCGTTCTCTGTATCACTTCCATCCTCTGATTCGGGACGTTCGGACTTTTCGGTTGCACGCTTGCTGTTAAGAGTTTCCTCAATCGGTGCCCCCAGTTTGCCCGTCATCATGTACGCGGATTCAACATCTCTCAGGAATCGCAGAGAAGCTTTGCATTGTTGAGATTTAGTCTGAACGAGCCTGATCACGGCGTACAGTCGGCCATCTTCCGATCGATCGATCTTTAACTGTGAAACGAGTAGATCGCGAGGCGAGGTGTGAATCAGCCAACCACTTGTCGGTGCGTTTTCGGATCCACTTACAGCGACCTGCTCTGGACCGGTTAACAGTTCGCGTGCAGCATTGACCGGGTTGGGGACGTCCATGCCATAGTTAATGCTAAAGCTGGCCTTGGTGTCACCTGGCACCGCGACCAAAGTATCCAGAAATCGATTTCCTACGCGTCGGTGGAACGCGGAGCCGTTGCTGCAGATCAGCGTTTGACGCTCGGCTTCGTCGAGGACGACGCCTAGCGGAGAGACCACGCGGCGTGAGCCCGGGCGGTGCATCTTATCTCGAATCAGTGCTCTACAGACGGATGACTCGTTAGCTACCGCGGCTCGTATCGCATAGTAGTTGTCCCATGGTTCCCCCTTTACCTCTTGAACTACGTCGATATTTCCCGCGACCCTCAGCGTTCGAGATCCACGGGAAAGTGAGTAGCGAAGGGTGAAGTGCGCAAGGATCGCTTCGCTGCTGCTGTCGATTAGTTCACCGCTGGTTTCAAGGGTGCCAATCGCACCGTTCGTGGTGACGATTCGATGACCGGTGCAACGCATCTGGGTTTCCTCACCCGGCGTGCTTTTCTTTGAATCAGAAGGCAGTGGACTGCAGCGGACAAGACGCATGGAAAAACGATTGCCCCGTGCTCCGCCGCTGTAAATGCCAGCGATTCCACCGGTTTCGGCACTAATCGCAATCTCCATGAACTCATTGGTCAGCAAACGCTCTTCTGCAATTGGCTTGACGCCACCTAGAAGGCTCTTGCGAAGCCTCGCTCCGATACCACCTTTGGATTTTGTTTTTGAATCACTTTGCCGAAGTAACACAAAGCCGCAGCCGGGAACATCAACGGTGGTTTCGGTGGCGTTGCCTTCTCGAGAGGTCGCAAAAATATGGTCGGCTTTTGGCGGTGGATTACCCGTGACGGTGACTCTTGTACGAAGTCCATTGGAATGTGGATTGAGCAACAGGATGTCACTGCCCTCGCGATCACCTTTCTGAGTTGTTTCGCGAGTGGTGAATCCCATAGCCTTGGCCAGTTCTGTTCCCGGAGCAGGCGAATCTGTATCAGCGGAATCTGTATCAGCGGAATCTGTGTTGCCAGATGTCAATCGCGTCATGCCGACAAGCAATTTGTTTCGTTCTGCGACCAATTCATGGCGAAACTTTTCAGCAGCAGCCTCAATGGGTTGAGGTGTTCCACTGGCAATCAAGGTACTGAGCCACTCTGCAGCGTCGGGCGATGAAGCAGAGAGATTCCCGTTGTGATAAGGGTGCTCACCTTCGCGAAAGTAGTCAGCCAGTGTCCAGAACCGGCCCAGCGACAAGCTCCAGCTTGCAATGCATTGCAGGTCTGCAAAAGAGTCGCACGCTTTGCCTGGCCAATGAGCGAGCAGGGCCGTTGCAATTTCACCGCTGTCGATTGCCTCACCCAGTTTTGCACCCAAATTCAGAAATGCCGCGTCGCTGGCAGCATCGATCGGTTTGGCAGTCAATGCTTCGAGATCGCCTGCGGCTGATTGCATGATCACTTTTGCTTCATCACCAAAGCCTCGCCCACCCGCAAAGTCGATGGGGATCATTCCGCAATAGCCGATTCGGGCCAAGGTAGCAGTCAGGTCAGACGGTGTGGTTCCAGAAAAACGTCCATAGACGGGGGGAGTGATTCCAATCGACTCTTCAATTTGCCTGTGGGAGTCGATGAAGGTTGACTCAGCCTGTGGCAGAGTCATGGCGTCAAGACAAATGTTGTTTGGTGGTCCACCACCGGCCCAGCCAATGGTTTCGGACTTCAGTAATTCCTTAAGTGTGTCAGCTCGGGGGTCGGTTGAGTTGGCGAGCGTTTGGCACAGGTCAGCGTCGACCAGGAGGTTGATCGGTGCTTGCTTGATTTCAGGGTCACCTTCAGCGTCTTGGTGAGCGTCTTGGTCGTGTGTCGTCGTTCGCGCAGCGATTTGCGAGGCGAGTTCCAGCAACGATTCGAGAGTTGACTCGCTGGTCAGCACGAGATCGACCAAGTGCGGGTCAGAAGAGAAATAATGGTCACGTTCTTCGGCGAGGCAATCAAACACGTCGTGTAGAGCAGCGATGGCGTCTTCAGCCTTGCCTTCGGTAAATGCTTTGGCTGCTGCCACCAAGCGGTTTTGTAAATGGATTTCGTCCAGGTTACTGGTGTACCGCAGCCTCCGTGTCATCACTTGTATCTGAAGGGAAGCGTAAGCAGCGGCAAAGAAGTCTTGTTCAGTCACCGTCCGCGATCCGTCAGAAAGCGGCGGGCACGATTCCAGGTTCAACTTCCCAAGCATCGCATCACGGCTGTCGCCGGTCACCCAGCACGCCTCTTCGGTTTGTTGAGCGCGAAGTTGATAGCCATCGGGCAGCATCTTGAGGCTGGGGTTGGGCACCGTGAACAAACGTTGCCCAATCGGCTCGGGAGGGGCATCGGCGCGATGCCAGATCGGGATCTGCTCGGTCTGGGCCAGTAGCCGTGGGTGCCACAGCACCGTCCAAGCAGCTAACAGGCTACGAGCGTCACAATCGGATGAATCGGAAGGGAAATCTTCGAGCGTCGACACGGGAATGAGGACGCAGCACTCGTCAAAAACTGGCATGGCGGAATAAATTTGACTTGGAAGTGCGGGAATTGGTAGGATAGGGGAGCTTGAGCCAGCAGCAAAAGCGGTGTTCACCGCGACATTCTGGCCCACTTTGTCATTGCTTTTCAATTATTTTCGTCGATTGACATTCCGAATAATCCGTTTTCATAGGTGGACATGGCTCGACGCTGTGTTTAAACCGAGATTCCTCCATGTTACTGCCGCAGTTTTTTTCCATTTCTTCTCACACGCGGTAGAATGAAGAGGGCAGTTTTCGGATTGTAACTGTAACGGTGGCTTCGGTCCCGTGGGTGTCATACCAAACTTTTCCTATTCGTTGGCTTCTGATGTCGTGATGTTGGCATTTTACAACCGCGGGCTTCCCGCGGCCTGTCAGCGTTTTCAGACCCAATCGATGAATTACGACCCTGTTTCCAGCATTTTTTAGAATCGCAGATTTCCTATGGCAAAAAGTCAGAGCGTTTGGGGCATCGAGATTGGCCAAACCGCACTCAAAGCATTGCGTTGCACCATGGTTGATGGCGAGGTCATGGCTGACGCGTTCGATTTTATCGAATACCCCAAGATCCTCAGTCAGCCCGAGGCTGACGCCGATGAGTTGGTAGCCGATGCGATTAGCCAACTGCTGGAGCGGAATGATTCCATCACAGACAAAGTCTGTGTCAGTGTTCCTGGACAGAGCGGCTTGGCAAAGTTTTTCAAGCCACCGCCGGTTGAGGTCAAGAAAGTGGGCGATATTGTCCGCTACGAAGCTCGACAGCAGATTCCGTTTGATTTGGCTGATGTGGTCTGGGATTTCCAGATGATGCCCGGCAGTATGGTGGAGGAAGGCTACGCTTTGGAGAGCGAGGTCGGACTCTTCGCCATGAAGCGTGAACAAGCCTACCGACAACTGGCTCCGTTTGATCGCGCCGACATCGAAGTCGATGTGGTGCAACTTGCTCCGCTATCGCTCTACAACATGCTGGCTTATGACCGCATGAACGAGCGTTTGGATGCGGATGTGTTCGATCCTGATAATCCGCCAGCTTCCAGTGTTGTGCTTTCGATCGGAACTGATTCCAGTGACCTTATCATTACCAATGGTTTCCGTATCTGGCAGCGTAGTATGCCAATCGGTGGTAATCACTTCACCCGCCAACTGACGAAGGACCTCAAGCTAACGTTCGCAAAAGCTGAGCATTTGAAGCGAAACGCCCGCGAAGCTGTTGATCCCAAGCTCGTCTTCCAAACGATGCGGCCCGTCTTCAATGACTTGGTGACAGAGGTTCAGCGTTCGATTGGATTCTTCCGGAGCCTCGACAAAAAAGCCGAAATTGGCGATCTGTTGCTGACCGGTAACACCGTCAAAATGCCAGGTCTGGCCGCCTACCTCGAAAAGAACCTCGGTTACGATGTGCAGGTTCTGGACCGGTTCAATCGACTCACCGGTGATGACGTGCTGGCCAATCCAGCTTTCCGTGATAACGCGCCAACATTCGCGGTCTGCTACGGACTCTGCCTCCAAGGCCTGAATAACTCGCAGATGCACACTAGTTTGGTGCCGCGGGAAATCCTGACAGAACGGATGATCCGAGCTAAAAAACCTTGGACCGTCGCTGCACTGGCTGTGCTGCTGTTGGGCATGAGCGGCCATTACGCTTTCACTGAACGTAGCTGGGCGACGACACATGACGATTTGTGGTCCAACTCGGTTTCCGCAGTCACAGCCATGGAAGGTTATAAATCTGATCACGAAAGCCAGGACTCCGAGCTTGATGCGAAGTTGTCGTATCTCAATGTGATGGGCAAAGAGGTTTCCGGTAATGCGGAACGACGTTTGAAATGGCTCGAGATCATCAAGACAGTGAACAACGCTGTGCCACGCAAGAGCTTTGTCGATGGTAAAATACCGACGCGACAGGAAGTACCACTCGACGAGCGTGAAGACATCCACATCACTCGTTTTGACACCAAATACTACGAAGACCTTAAAGATTGGTGGACTGAGGAGTTGGCTCAGCGGTACCGAGAGGAAATTCGCAACTGGGCACTGCTGACCAACAATGAACTCGATGAAGAGGCGGAACTGGCACTGGCGAGCGATACGGGGCCAGAGGGCCCTGGTTGGGTGTTTGAACTGTCTTGCTATCACGATTACAACAAAGAATCGCTCACGACTGGTGGTGGTGAGATCGGCAGTAACCATGTTCGCCGTGTTATGACCAGCAGTTTTCTGCCGGATACACCCCTAAGCAAGACCGTGGAACTGCCGCGTCCTGATGGAGGAAAAGAGGTATTCACGCTTGCTGAAATGGGGATCTCCTACCCGCTGATGCTTGATGATAACGAGCCCAAAACGGTCAAAATCGGAAATCCGGACTACGACCCCGCCGTCGGTTTCGGTGAGGATGAGGGCGAAGAAGTAGGCAACGGAGAGAATGATGAAGGCAAAGAGCCAGCTTTTTTCCAGGTTCCCCGCTTGGAATTTGTTTTCCAAATGGTTTGGCAGGAGCAACCTCTCGCTGAACGCGTCGCCAAGAAAGATGCAGAGCGTGCCGCTGCAGAAAAGGCAAAAGAAGAGGAAGAAGCCCAAAAAAGGGCCGATGACGCTGCCGCTGCGACACCCTGAGTCAACGATGGTTTGCATTCAGGCAACTCGCTGGAATGTGAACCTTTACACCTAACACGCAACGGTTTTAAATCGTTCGCCTCAAGCACTACTTGTTACTACTTCTGCAAAGAACTGCCATGGATCAGCTAAAAACTCAACTCGCCGTTGTTGGTAAGCACGGGTTTTGGATTTCGAGTGTGCTCGTTTTGTTGGCCTCCCTCGGGATTTGGTACTTGAGTACCTCAACACTCGAGCAAGAGAATGCGTCGCAAACATCGAAAATCAAAGGCAAGATCCAAAGCGTAAGTTCTGTTCAGGGTGAAATGAGTTCGATACCGAATGATTTGTCCCATGAGGAGATGCAGAAGCTGATCAGCAAGCGACAGGGTGAAGTCCTGAAGTCGTGGGAAAAACTTTATGATCGCCAAAAAGATATTCTTGTTTGGCCAAAAAACACCTTCAATGATCGATTCCTCAACGAATTCATTGATAAGGAGAGTGGGACGGTCAAGTTGCCTTTTGAGCAGTACGTGAAATTTCCGACGGAAGAGAAAGACCAGCTCGCAACAACCTTGCGCCGGCAATACGCCAACTACATCAGCAACACGCTGCCAAAACTCGCGGCCGTTGCTGGCACGGAATGGACCGCCGATTTCGAGCAGAAAGGTGGTCTCGGCATGGGCATGGAAATGGGAGGTGCTCAGGGCCCCACCGGTGCAGGACCCAACCGAGGCGCGGAGGTCGATGTGACCGGTGCAACCACCGAGCCACTAGTGAAATGGTCTTCAACCAGCCAGTCAGCGGTCCTAGGTGACTTGTTCCCTTGGCGAGGCAAGTTGCCGGAAACATTAGAGATCTACTACTCGCAGGAGAACCTCTGGATTCTGCGACAGTTGCTCGAGATCATTTCGGACGTAAATGCGGGAGCTGAGCAGCCCTACCAGGCAAAGGTGCACGAGATTGTGCAAATTGCGATTGGAAAGTCGGTCAGTACGACGCCGGGAAATATCTCTAAACCGGGAGAAACCGCGGGAGCCGATGGAGGAATGGGAATGGGAATGGGAATGGAAGGAATGCCTGACATGGATATGGGCATGGGTGGCATGGGAGACATGGGTGGTGGCATGGGCGGAGACATGGCGGGGACCACGACAGCCCCTGATCCCGCTGACAATCGCTATCTCAACGTCACCAATGAGCCGATTGCAGGAGCGACTCTGCGAAACGCCCTTGAGAGTAATAGCCCTAACGACGCTAGTCTTGCGGTTGCCAAGCGTGTGCCCGTTATGATGAAGTTGAACATGAATCAGACTGCCGTGCACGAACTCGTCGCACTGTGCGGTAGTGCCGACCTGATGGTTGAAGTTCACCAAGTCCGAGTGCTTCCGCAAGGAGCTGCTGCAGGCGGAATGGGTGGCATGGAAGGTGGCATGGGGGGCGGCGAAGGCGAAATGGACATGGGCATGGGAGGCGACATGGGCGGTGACATGGGCGGTGGACCCGGCGGTATGGGGGGACCCGGTGGCATGGGGTCAGGTGGCGGTGGAGGATTCCCCGGCGGCGGAGCTGATGACAGTGAATTCCCGCTCGATATGTCGGTTGAAATCTACGGAATCATTTACATCTATAACCCGCCAGATCCCGGTAAGCTCGGTGTCGAGCAGGTGACCGAAGACACGGTCATTGACGTGGTAGACGGCACAATGGGCAACCAGCCGAACGACAACGCAGCACCCGCTGGCGGCACTACACCTCCTGCTGGCGGCACTACACCTCCCGCTGGCGGCACTACACCTCCTGCTGGCGGCACTACACCTCCTGCTGGCGGCACTACACCTCCTGCTGGCGGCGGAACTCCACCGGTCGCCGGTGGTGGTTCGGGCGCTGGAACAGCAGTCCCGGCGGCCTCCTGATTCTCCGATCATTCGCAATCGATTCCCGTTGACGCGGCAAGACAACATCACTCGTTCCCTATCTCTTCGAAACTCATAGAGTGGAATTCGCATGGATACCGATAAAATCAAAGACTTCTTTGTCTACAACTTCGAAAAAATAATTCTAGTTGTCGTCATTGGCGTGTCGGTTTTTCTAATCTACAGCGGTTCGCAGCAACCTGTGTTCACCGCTAAAAACGATCCAGAACAGTTGAAGACCAAGGCGAATCAGGTGAAGTCTGATATCGACTTGGATCACAACGATGTCGTGATTGATGGAGAGGGGGATGATGACCGTCCCAGTCGTCGACCCACATTTGACATCGTTGCAGCAACTGACCGATCTGCAACTAGCGTGGACGACAGTCCCTATAAGGCGACGAACAAGTGGGTTGCCGGGACTCAGTCAGGGCAAAAAATTCGTCGTAAAGATCCACTGCTGTCGCCACCGGAAAGTTTAGTGCTAACCGCAGTGGC
>CAXGRW010000075.1:0-13161 GCA_964012125.1 uncultured Rhodopirellula sp. | reverse complement strand
GGCCCCGGTCACATTGCAGCGATCCAACAGCAGCTTGGCGTCTGAACCACAAAGTACAACAAGTCGCACCAACAAGCAGTGGACTAAAAACGGAACCGCCACAAACACGGCTCACTGCAAGGTTGACTTTGCGGGAGCGGTCGCAGTTGGATTCTGTACAACAACCGGCAAACCTCTCGCCTGCCGCTTGCGTTCCCAACCACGCCTGGAGACTGAGCGAATCACATCAACAAACTGTTGTCGTGTGCCGTCACTCACCTGCGGTAAACGGTACGCCACGTCGGTCATCGCGGGTGTATTCGCTTCAGATGCCTGTGAGATCTGAGCCATGAACTTCGCAGTTTCAGTAAAATTGTTATCTGCAGACCTTCCAATCAAACCACTTAAAGTGCGGGCGATAAGGTCGGCTCCGAGTCCCTCAATTTTGACAAAACAGTCGATCGTGCCTGTCACTGTTGTTCGACCGCTGGCTGAGGTGGCATAGGAACTACGCAGAACAAAGACTCCGCGTCCGCGAACCGGCTTGGTCACCAACTTGCCATCGTAGCTACCATCGGCAACGAAAACATGAACATTTGGGTCACCGTACACCAGATCGATGCTGCAGGTGGTGCCGGTTCCATCCAGCGCTTCAAAACGGTAGGGACCGGTACGTCGCGTCTGAACAGACGTGATTCCCATCAACTCCCAAAGCCCGACGAGAACCTCAGCATTCCTAGAAAGGAAGGTGAACATCTCTGGATCACAGTCGATCGCCTGAGTTGGCAGTCGCCGATACAGGGTGGGTGAGCCTGCGACGGAAAGAATTCGCTGCTGTGCCTGTGGTGTCAGACGTTTCATCGGTAAAGCAGCGATCACCTCTTTTCGCTGCGACGAGGCCGAACGATAGCCCTTCTCGCTGCGGAAGAGAAATCCCCCACGTTCGGCTGCCTGCACGGGGGATGCCTGCATCAATACGCCAACGGCGCAGAGACAGAACCCGCGAAAGAATGTCTGGACTGATCCCCCCGCCACCAATGTCCCCTTCACGTGTAACGCACTCTCATTCACCTTTTCAACGGAAGGGTCACCACCGACGACCGATCCCGACACGAGCAGAGCGCTGCGTATAAGGCCTTTGTTGGTTTTTCGGTCACTGAAGCGTCCTGAGTTGAGGAATTCAGGACATTCAATCAAGCCGCAGCGAGGCATACTCGACACCCGGCGTGGTTTGCCGATAATCCCTGCTCACGGAAGTTCGCTGAATTAGCGAAAAAACCGAGTTCCATTGTGATCGTGCCCCCCGCGTTCACGAGGCCGACCCCCAGAATCACGACGTAAAACGACGAGACGACCAAAAATGGCAAAAAAAACGATCGACCAAATTGACGTTGCTGGCAAAACAATCCTGATGCGAGTCGACTTCAATGTGCCGTTGGATGAAACTCAAAAAATCACTGATGATCGCCGCATTCGAATGGCGTTGCCCAGCATCAAAAGCGTGATCGACCGAGGGGGCAAACTGATTTTGATGAGCCATATGGGACGTCCCGCAGGGACGGGCTTTGAGGCGAAGTTCAGCTTGGCACCTGCCGCTGCCTGCCTGGCCGAGATGCTGGGACAGCCCGTCGCCATGGCAACGGACACTGTTGGTGAGGACGCCGTCGCCAAAGCCGGTGCATTGAATGATGGGCAGGTCCTGGTCCTCGAAAATTTACGGTTCAACTCTGGTGAGAAAAAAGGCTGCGAAGAGTTCGCCGGAAAGTTGGCTGCGCTTGCCGATGGCTACTGCAATGATGCCTTCGGCACTTGTCACCGCAGCGATGCATCCATGGTTGCAGTTCCCCAGGCAATGGAAGGCAAACCCCGCATCGTGGGTCATCTTGTCGCTCGCGAAATTCAATACCTCAGTGATGCGATTGGTAATCCCGGTCGACCGTTTGTCGCAATTCTGGGTGGTGCCAAAGTCAGTGACAAAATCAATGTCATCAACAACCTGCTTGGCATCTGTGATGCTGTGCTGATTGGCGGTGCAATGGCCTACACCTTCTCGCTTGCCAATGGCGGTCAAGTAGGCGACAGTCTTGTTGAAAAAGACAAGGTGGATTTGGCGAAGGAATTGATTGCCAAAGGCGGTGACAAACTGCACCTGCCAGTCGACACTCACTGTGGTGATGACTTTGGCAATATCGCCGGATGCAATAAGAAAGTCGTAGCTGCTGGTGAGATCCCTGATGGATGGGAAGGTTTCGACATTGGTCCAGAAACGGCCGCCAAATATGCTGCTGTGATCAAAGATGCAAAGACTGTCGTTTGGAATGGTCCCATGGGTGTCTTTGAGAAACCACCGATGGACGAAGGCACCAAGGCTGTAGCGCAAGCCGTTGCCGACGGTGACTCCATCAGCATTATCGGAGGTGGTGACAGTGCAGCTGCCGTTGACCAGCTTGGATTTGCGGATCAGGTCAGCCATGTCAGCACGGGTGGAGGCGCAAGTCTTGCCATGCTTGAAGGTCAGGCTTTTGCAGCGGTTGATCTTCTAGACGACACTGAATCCTGAGTTGAGGGATTCTGCGGCCTCCGCCTCGGCAGCTTCCGCCGAGCCAGGTGGAAACAAGATGGCCGTTTTCTGGCGAAGACGAATCAATGCGTTTTTTCGACGGTACCTCAACTTGACTGACAACCGAGAAATCGCATGACGCCCGAAGATCTACGCCTCGTTCATACCGCCAAAAGAGAAGAGAATTGGCAGCGGTGGGGCCCCTATCTTTCTGAACGCCAATGGGGCACCGTTCGCGAAGACTACAGCGAAGGTGGCGATGCCACCTGGAGCTATTTCCCTCACGACCAAGCCCGTAGTCGAGCTTATCGTTGGGGTGAAGACGGATTGCTTGGCATCTGCGATCGTGAATGCCGACTCTGTTTCTCCGTCGGATTATGGAATGGTCGTGACCCAATCATCAAAGAACGTCTGTTTGGAGTCACGGGCCCGGAAGGCAACCATGGCGAAGATGTGAAGGAATGCTATTACTATCTCGATAGCACACCGACACACAGCTACATGAAGGCTTTGTACAAGTACCCCCAAAGCCGTTATCCCTACGAAGAACTGGTGGAAGTCAGTCGGATGCGGGATCGTAATGAGCCCGAATACGAAATCACAGACACGT
This sequence comes from uncultured Rhodopirellula sp., assembly GCA_964012125.1. Lineage (GTDB taxonomy): Bacteria > Planctomycetota > Planctomycetia > Pirellulales > Pirellulaceae > Rubripirellula. Next base: position 10,012 of record CAXGRW010000075.1, on the reverse strand, counting down.
TGGCATTTGATGAATCACGTTATTTTGATGTGATGGCTGAATATGCCAAAGCGAATTCCAATGATTTGCTGATCCGTCTCACGATCACCAACCATGGTCCTCAATCAGCTGTTTTACACCTGATACCCCAACTTTTCTTCCGCAACACATGGACGTGGGAATGCACCGATGAAGGCTGCACCACCCGTCCCTCGATGCGTCTAAACGACAACGTGGTTCAAACGTTTCATGAATCACTGGATGAATTCTGGTTCACTTGTGATGCAGCTGGAACGGATGGCTGGACATGGCTATTCACCGATAACGAAACAAACACCAAACGATATCCCGACCTTCCCAGCGAATCGGAATATTTCAAAGATGCAATCAACGACTATGTCGTGCTGGGTGACACGCGAGCAGTGAACCCCAATCAGCGCGGGACCAAGTGTGGTGCCTACGGATTGATCATGATCCCAGCCGGTGAGACTCGGCAAATCCGTTTACGTTTAACCCATGCGAAATCGCCTCTGATCACAGACGAGGCAAATGATGATCCAGCCAAGTTTGCTGAACTTGCATTTGCTGATTCGTTTGAAACTACGTTTGAGACTCGAATTGCCGAAGCTGACGAATTTTATGCCGACCGGATTCCGCATTCTCTGCCGCTGGAACGCCAAGCCACCATGCGACAGGCATATGCGGGATTGCTGTGGACCAAGCAGTTCTATCATTACTCCGTCAGCACCTGGCTTGATGGTGATCCCAATGGTGTCCCCACCAGCGAGGCCAGAAAAGAGGGCCGTAATAGCGACTGGCGCAACCTGTTCAATCGAGACATCATCTCGATGCCCGACAAATGGGAATACCCTTGGTATGCAGCATGGGATCTAGCATTCCATATGGTGCCAATGGCAGGCTTGGACACACACTTTGCCAAAGAGCAGATGCTGTTGTTTTTGCGTGAGTGGTACATGCACCCCAGCGGCCAGATCCCTGCCTACGAATGGCACCTTGGGGATGTGAATCCGCCAGTGCATGCATGGGGTGTTTGGCAGGTTTATAAAGCGACTGGCCCACCACGCCAACGTGACAAGGTATTCCTTGCTCGCGCGTTTCAAAAGCTGTTGATCAATTTCACCTGGTGGGTGAATCGCAAAGACCCGCGAGGCAAAAACATTTTCGCCGGTGGCTTTTTGGGCCTCGACAACATTGGTGTATTTGATCGCAGCAAACCGCTTCCGGAAGGTCACCTCGAGCAGGCAGATGGTACCGCATGGATGGCGTTCTATTGCGGCACGATGCTGCGGATTGCCATTGAACTTGCTGAAGATCACCAAGCTTATGGTGACATGGCCAGCAAGTTCTTTGAGCATTATGTCGCGATCGCCGAAGCCATGAACTCGATGGACGGCACCGGCTTGTGGGATGAAGAAGATGGTTTTTATTATGACCACCTGTTCGTAAAAGACCATTCCATTCCGATCCGTGTGCGATCGCTCGTCGGTCTGTTGCCCTTGATGACCGGTGTCATTTTGGAAGAAGAGATCATCGAAAAACTGCCCGGTTTTCGCCGTCGCATGAATTGGTTTCTCAACAACCGTGACGACCTCAGTCAGCACATGACGTACATGGAACGTGAGGATCCTGACTCAGGTGAAGCGTGCCGTCGTCTACTAGCGATCCCATCAGAAGACCGATTCCGCAGACTCATCGCTGTCTTACTGGACGAAGATGAGTTCCTGTCTCCGTTTGGAATCCGCAGCATGTCGGCGGCACATCGAGACGAACCGTTGATCTTTGATTTCGGTGGACGACGACATGAGGTCGGTTACGTTCCCGGAGAAAGCGAAAGCGGGATGTTTGGTGGGAACAGTAATTGGCGTGGCCCCATTTGGTTCCCCGTTAATTATCTCCTGATTCAATCATTGAAACGCTACCATGACTTTTATGGAAATGAATACAAAGTCGAATGCCCTACAGGTAGTGGGAATCGGATGAATTTGCTGGAAGTCGCCCGAGAACTAGAGCGACGTTTAATATCGCTATTTGAACCCGATGCCGAGGGTAACCGCCCTGCCCATGGCGGCGATGAGCGTTACCGCGACGACCCCGCCTGGAAGGATCTGATCCTGTTCTACGAGTATTTCCATGCGGACAATGGCAAAGGTCTGGGGGCCAATCACCAAACAGGGTGGACAGCATTGGTGGCATCCATGCTCCGCAGTCAGGCGAATGTTCAGAAGCATCAAAGCGTCTGAGTGCCGATTGCGATGTGTAGAAGTCAGTTTTCCCCATCGGTTTACAGACTGGATGAACATTTACGGTGGGCAACCAAGTACAATCGACGCCGCGGTTTTAATCCTGCCAACTTTGAAGCCACGGCTTGCAGCGTGCTCACATCAGAATGTGAAAACACCGCAAGCGGCTCCGGACTGTTTCCAATCTGCCTCAAACTCTCCGCTGATCAAACATGCGACAAGCCACTCTCTCAATTGCTCTGCTGCTTACGGTTACCTCCCTTTGTGTTGCGAAGACACCCACAACGCTTGGCAGAGTCGAAAAACTCGACCCCGCCTTCGATGCCATTGTCGATTCAAATGCAAAAATCGAAGTCCTTGCCAGTGGCTTCACGTGGACCGAGGGTCCTGTCTGGGTCGCCGATGACAGCGGAGGACACCTGCTGTTTTCAGATATTCCGCGAAACAGCATTTTCCGCTGGTCCGAAAAACGAGGCACCGACCTGTTCATGTCACCTAGTGGGTACACAGGCGCTACCTACTACGGACTGGAACCCGGCTCCAATGGTTTGACACTCGACCCACAAGGACGGCTAACCGCCTGCGAACATGGCGATCGACGTGTTTCGGTGCTCACCAAAGGTGGAGGCAAACGAACGCTCGTCGATAACTATCAGGGAAAACGTCTGAATAGCCCCAATGACCTCGTCTTTCATTCCTCAGGGTCGATCTTCTTCACAGACCCACCGTATGGTCTGCCGGATCGAGAATCCGATCCAAGACGTGAACTTGATTTCTGTGGGGTCTATCGACTCGACACCGACGGATCATTGACCTTGGTCAGCAAAGAGCTTGCCCGCCCCAATGGCATTGGACTGTCACCTGATGAGAAAACACTTTACGTCGCGCAAAGCGATCCTGAAAATCCCATCTGGATGGCGTTCCCCGTCAAACAGGACAAGACCTTGGAAAAAGGCAAAGTCCTGTTCGATGGCAAGAAGTACATGCAGGAATTCCCCGGACTTCCCGATGGCCTCGCGGTGGCAAAAGACGGCACCATTTTCGGAAGCGGTCCAGGAGGAATCTATGTCATCAGCCCTCAAGGCAAACTGCTGGGGCGACTGATCACCGGCGGACGCACAAGCAACTGCACCTTTGGTCCCGATGGCAAAACGCTCTATATCACCGCCGACAGCTTTCTTTGCCGGGTCAAGCTGAAGTAGACGACTGTCACACGACAGGACACGCTGATTGACTAAGGATGCTAGCAATGGTCACGGTTGCTCGAGTAGGCTAACACGCTTCAGCACGAAGCATTCACCACTTCAGCTGATGAGTCACAACGTCAGCGGGAAACTGATCTGGCAGGAAGCCGGGCGGTTTCGCTAGTCTCCCGGCTGATGGGCCGACTTGCCACTGGAAACAGTGGAATGGATGGTCCGACCGTGGATTACTTGCAAGTACATGTGATGGATCTGATCGCATCAGATCCCGTCATGGAGGACAGTTGTGCAGACTTTAAAAACCGCCGCAATCGTTGTGTTAATGATGGCTGTGATCTATGGAGCCTATGTTTCCATGACCAAGCCACCCGAAACTCTCCCCGAGGACGTGCAAGGTCTACTTGCTGTTGATGAGGGGCTCGACATCCCGTTCGACTCCACCCTGGGTTTACCTGAATCTCTCGGTGGCAGTAGCGTCCCCGGTGACAACATTGGTGCACCTCTCGTGAATTCCGATTCGCAGCAGTCGGCCAACTCTCTGCTGGGGGAAAGCCGAAGCAGTATCGACATTCCGAACGATTCGTTAGCAGCCGGGGGGGCACTTGCAACAAGCCTCGCGGGTCAGGCGGCCAGTCCTGTTCCCTCAGCAGACGTTAGCAACACAATGCCACCTGCGGCATCCGCTGCCACACAACCTGGCATTTCCAACGCATACACCGACGATCGATATCCCAGGACTGCGGATAATTTCGCACTACCAAATCCTGACAGCATCAATCCAAATTTCGAGCCAAGCGGCGTTGCTTTGCCGGATGCCGGCGTGGGCCAGACCGGTGGAATTGCTACCGCCAGCGCCGAGGGCATCGGCCTCAATGGATCTGACGTAGCCACAGCCACAGCGATGATTGCTCCCAACGTGGGCTTGGCAAACGCGATACGAACTGCGGATATGCAGTTTCGCCAGGACAAACGCAAAGATGCGTTGGCAACGTTGAGCATTTTCTACAACACGCCAAACATTTCGGCTGAACAACGCAACGAGATGTTGGCCCGTCTCGATCCACTGGCGCGAGAAGTCATCTACTCAAAACGACATCTGCTGGAACAACCCCACCGAATGAGTCGCAGCGAAACCCTGCAAGAGGTTGCCCTGACGTACGATGTGCCATGGCAGCTGCTTGCGAACATCAACGGCATCGAGGATCCACTGACAATTCTTCCCGGAACGGAACTGAAAGTGGTCCGCGGTCCCTTTCGCGCTGAAGTCAACCTGACGCTGAAAGAACTGACCCTGTTCATGGGTGATTATTACGCAGGTCGCTTCCCCATTGCTGTTGGAAACGATCCCCTTGCCGTCGAGGGTTCCTATACCATTCAGGACAAGCAAACCGGCAAGACCTTCTACACTCGCAGTGGCAACCAGATTGCTCCGGGCAGCCCAGCGAATCCATATGGAAATTTCTGGATGGATCTGGGCAACCAGATCAGCATTCATGGCAGTCCTGATCCCACTCGCCCCAACGAAAACGGGTGTATCAGCCTTGCGGAAGATGTCGCCGATGACCTGTACGGCATTCTGTCGCGGGGTTCATCTGTGACCATTCGTCGGTAAAACTGTGGGGAGCGACAAACTACCTCTCTCCCTTTTTTCTGACGAAGAGACCCTCAAGATGTCATATGACCGTGATGCGTTGCTGGAATTGATCCGAACTGAGTCACTGCAGCAAGGTGAATTCACCTTGGCCAGTGGAAAGAAGGCCTCGTATTACCTCGATTGCCGCAACATCACGTTACATCCCAAGGGTGCCAATGTGATTGCAGAGGGCATGTTGGATGTGATGCGTTCGACAGGCACGTTACCTGAAGCAGTGGGTGGGATGGCTATCGGCGCTGATCCCATCACAGCGTCCATCATTACCTTGGCAGGTCAACAGGATTTGCCGCTCAAAGGTTTCATGGTCCGCAAGGAACCCAAGGATCATGGAACAGGTAAACAAGTCGAAGGTCCGGTCAAAGCCGGTCAACGAGTCGTCATCGTCGAGGATGTCATCACCAGCGGTGGCAGCGCTTTGAAAGCTGTCGACGCAGCTAGAGCATATGGTCTCGTCGTTGAAAAAGTCATTGCGATCATTGATCGTCTGGCTGGTGGCGAGGAGGCATTCAAAGCCAAAGGACTTGAATTGCACACGCTGACAACGATCCGGGATTTCGGAATCGAACCCGAATAGAACGGTCTCCCATCGATTTAAGGCAGGACGCCACCGAACCAAAGTCATGGAAACGACACTTCATCAGCAACTGAAACGCTGCTATGCCCAGGACGACGACAGCACAGAAGTTGTGCTGGGCCAGTATCGTATCGATGCAATACGCGATGATGAATTAATCGAAGTGCAGTGTGCGTCACTTTCAGCGATCCGTGACAAGTGCCGTAATCTGCTGAAGCAACACCAGCTTCGGGTGGTCAAGCCGGTGGTGATGCGCACGCGAATCGCCAAGGCAAAAAAACGCGGCGGACCAGTGACTTCACGAAGGCTGAGCCCCAAACGTGGAAACCTGCTGGAACTCTTTGATGAACTGATCTACTTCACTCGCGTGTTCCCGCATCCGAATCTGGTGATTGAAGTTCCATTGATCGAGATTGAACAGTTGCGTCTTCCCGGAAAAAAACGGAAGCGACGCTGGCACAAAGATTTCAAAGTGGGAGATGTACGGCTGGAAACCATTCAACGGTCTCTTGAGCTACGCACTCCTGCAGATCTTCTGGCACTTCTCAACATTCCACCAACGGTTGAAAACTTCAATACAGCCGACCTTGCAACGATCATTGATCGTCCACGATGGCATGCCCAACAAATTGCCTACGTGCTTCGAAAAACCGGAGCAATCGAATCGAAGGGACGCGACCGCAGCGGCATCATTTATCAGCGGGCAGCATGACCAAAGCAGCAGTTAGCTGCTTTTCATGTCACGCTTTTATCTGTTCCGATTTGCCTGTTACGCTTGAATCGTAAACAAGTGCGATCAAATCACGATTTGGGCCCGCGACAATTGCGGTGTTACAACAATCACCATGAAGTCATGTCCAGACGCCATCACAAGCCAGACATCTCCCATCTGCTGCAGTAACAAATCACTCTCCAGCAGACCAAGGCTGCTTAAATCAAGCGTATCATCGGCGTCAAAACCGAGTATCCGATCCGCTAGTGAGCGAGTAGAGTCGGTCAATGTTGAAACAACAAAACGATCAGCTCCATCCGCTCCAATCAGAAGGTCGGCCCCAGCCCCACCATTGAGTACATCACTTCCTTCGAGGCCCTCAATCCGATCGTTTCCTTCAGTTCCGACTACCACATCAGACGCCGAAGTCCCTAGCAAGGGCATCGGAACCGCGGTAAACGGTTGCTGAACGCCGGTGGGAATATCCCGAACGGAATTCCCACCAAGTCCTGCAAACAGGGGAAACCGGAGGGCGTCTTCGACGCGTCGTTCAAAACCATCATACAGCTCACCTGATGCGTCCTGTTCAGGCCATGGCATGTGAATATGATCGGCGTGCAGACTCCACCCTGGGGCGAAATCGGCATGGCCCATGGTCATGTAGTCCGAGGAAAGCATGTGCAGACGATTCGGTATGTGGCCGTAGTGAATTTGCAATTGCAACTGCGGCAACATCACAGGATGAGTTGAGGGCCCTCCCAAAACTCCTTTGCCATACGCCATGTGACTTTGGTGATCAGGACTATCGAGATTTTCTCCATCCCAGAACTGGGGAAAAATCAGTACCGCCTGCAGTGGCAGGTCCCGCCATTCATCACCTAAGGGTATGTGGTCATAAGTCTTGGACTCTCCAATGTAATTCCAAAATACCTTTTCTGGTGACTGTCGCTTATCGGGCATTCCTTCACCCACAATGATCTGCAAACCAGTTGGCGTTGCTTCCAACTGGGCCGGATCATACGGATTCAATATTGAATAGTAAGCAATCGAACTTTCGAGTGGAGTGATATACTCAAAATCACCACCAAGGCCGTCGGCACCCTCGTCAATGAAACTGGGCGTCCAATAAACGGAAAGGTTGTTTGAGGGATTGGCAGCTGATTCATCGGCTTTCAACAATGAAGCAACGTTCGAATCCGCGTTGGTCGTAGGGTTGGCAAAAAAGTCATGCATATGACTTGAAGCGGCCCCAGGGTTCACGATCGGGTCGACCTTCAAACGGTGACTGAAGTGAATATTGGATAGAAACTCGCCTTGATTAAATCCGGTCATGTCATAGGCGCTGGGTTCTCCCGGAACCAGCAACCCCTGACCAAACTCACTTGCATCCCCTGTATTAACAGGGCCGATCACACCATCACCATTCAGGTCGAGAGTAAAAATGGTTTCCGCTTTTAATGGCGGGCTATTTCCGTAAGCATCTTCGCCAATGAACATTCCGGCATCATTCAGGATCCACGCGTAGTACCGATTGTTTCCTTCGTCGAGAATCCTCAACCGCCCTGCTTCATCGACCCCTGCAGCCAGCATCCGTGCGGCTCCTCTTTCCACCGGCACTTCGCCGTTCCAATAACCATCAAAACGGGTCACGACGACAGGTGATTCGCCCAGCCGCTGAATGTAAGCGATGCCATTGGTTGGATCTTCCAGCAGGGCAGCCTCACCATCGTCTTCGATAACCACAAGGTTCGCCGACGGCTCCCCGATGACTCCATCCCCATTCAAATCGAGGCTGAAGATTGTCTCAGCGACGATGGGAGGATCATTTCCATAGGCATCTTCACCCATGAATAGACCCTCATCATTCAGAATCCATGCAAACTGTCCGTAGGGTCCCGAATCGAGCACACGAAGACGCCCCTCGTCGTCGACACCAGCAGCCAACATTTGTGAGTCTCCACGCTGAACCGGAACTTCACCATTCCAATATCCATCGAATCGGGTCACCACAACGGGTGCCTCGCCTTTACGCTGAACATAAGCCATCCCTGTTTCTGAATCGATTAACAAAGATGCGGCGCCGTCATTTTCGATTACCGTTAAATCGTCACTCGGATCAGCATCACCCGTCGGTCCATAGGGATCCACCAGCACATCACCGATTGCAGAAACCGTGGTAGAACGCATGCTCATATTTCCCAACGCATTCATGCCGTAAGCAACCATCTCGTACTCGCCGGGTGCAGGAAGATCAAACATCAATCTCCAATGACCATCACCCGGCAGCACTTCGGCAGCAAAGAAATCACGTTCACCGAATGTATCATTCGGCCTCCAGTAATTGCCTGACTCGATATGCTGAATGGAAATTTCCAATTGTTTCATTTCAGAAACATCATCCACCCACCCATAAGCCGCTGATTCCACACCCGTCATCATGACGACCTCCGGCGTTGGCCAGACGAGGGAAAACCCAGGCCCACTCACATCATCATCAGCGGGTGGATCGGCAGGCGGATCAACCGGGGCACTCAGCAGGACAATCTCCGCGGTCACAGGAAAGTGGTCAGAACCACCGGGCGCGACTCGTAAAATTCCAGCGGAGTTGGTGCGGAAAATTCCCGCGTTACGCTCTTCGGTGTAGATGTAGTCAATTTTTGCACCAAAACCGGTATCACCATTGGCGTCCTGCCCATTGGCCAATCGGAACGTGTCTTCAAACGTGACAGGTACTTCCCACGTCTCGCCAAATGCATCGACCGATCCATCACGCAACAAGCTCATCGATTCGGAATATTCGGAAGCATTAAAATCGCCCATGAACACAACAGGGGCGGCAGGTGTTTCACTGCGTTCCTGCATGTGGTGGGTCGCCATTTCCATATTTTTCAAGTGAAGTTCTTCACTCACACCTGCCAAAGGATGAATTCCATAGACCAACATTTCTTCGCCGCTGGCACGATGTTTCATCGACGCCCATGACATGCCTCGCGACCCGTCATAACTCAGCACTCCATCATCAACAATCGTCCAACGATCCCGACGATAAAGGATGTCACCATCCCAAGTATTACTGCCAACGGAGAACGCGTAGTCGAGGCCGGTCTTCTGTTCAATGGCAGCAAGAATTTGTTCTTTCTCGCCCCACATTTCCTGCAGGCTTGCAATGTCCGGCTGATAATCTGCGACAGCTTGCGCAATACCATCGATTCGCCATTCTGCTCCCAGGCTTGCATAGTAAACATTGAAACTCATCAAACGGAGGCTTACACCCTCGTCTGAAACATCACCACTGGCAATCGGCGGCAACACATCTTCAGCCGATCCAATGGTTCCATCATTATTCAAATCCAATTCAAACAGAACCTCAGCTTCAGTGATATTCCCAGCATCGTAAACATTTTCGCCAATGAACAAACCTGAATCGTCGAGAATCCATCCATAACTATTCACGGCTGATGGATTAACGTCGAGAACACGGAACCGCCCAAGAGAGTCTTCCGCCGCAGCAATCAATTGCCAATCACCACGTTTAAGAGGGATATCACCATCCCACCACTGACCGTATCGAGTCACCGAGACCGGGGCTTCCAAGTCACGGGCAACAAATGCTATGCCGGTTTCTCGTTC
>CAXGRW010000074.1:0-13174 GCA_964012125.1 uncultured Rhodopirellula sp. | reverse complement strand
AGCACCGGCGAACGCCGGTGAATACCTCAACGGTATCAAATGGAAGGAACCTGGTGTCGTCACTCCAGGCAAGACCGACTCAGCGGCACCCTCGGATGCCATTGTTTTATTTGATGGCAAAAGCCTGAAAGACTGGAAAAATGGTGAGCGGTGGGAAGTCAAAGACGGGGTCGCTTATTCCGGAAAAGGGAAAATCGTATCCAACCAATCATTTGGTGATTGCCAACTTCACCTTGAGTGGACAGCTCCTGTCCCTGTCAAAGGTAATGGCCAGGGTCGCGGCAACAGTGGCATATTCCTGATGGATCGCTACGAGATTCAGGTGCTCGATTCCTACGACAACGCTACTTACTTTGATGGACAAGCGGGCGCGATTTACAAGCAAACGCCACCTGCTGTCAATGCAATGCGTCCTCCGGGGCAATGGAACACCTATGACATTTTCTGGACTGCGCCACGCTTCGACGATGATGGCAAACTAGTGTCGCCCGCTTACATCACTGCGATTCATAATGGTGTCCTGATCCTGAATCACTTTGAGCTCAAAGGAGACACACCGTACGATCGCCCCCCCGCCTACAAGCAGCATCCACCCACGGGACCGATCTCGATTCAGGATCACGGAAACCCAGTTGGCTTCCGAAACATTTGGGTGAGAAATTTCACACCTGCTGAAGGTAAACAGGTCCGCAAGCCATTCATTCGTAACGGCAAAAAAGAAACGCCGATCGAGGACTGATCCGACCGGCAGTCACGCTGCACTGAGAACTTTCGACTGGCCGGCTCATGCCGGCCAGTTTTTTTATGAAAGCAACTCTGCAGACAATTGATCCCGGCAGGCACCAATCACCTGCCCCACCAAGTCATCTGCTTGCTGTCCACTCAAAGTCGCCTCGTGACTTTGCAATTCCACACTCATCAGAACACGCTTGCGATCCTTGCCATCTTTCTTTTCGTCTCGGTACGTTTCGCGATAAGTCACTCCGGCAAGCTCAGATCCAACGGCGGCACGAACAACATGCTCCATATCACTCCAACGCACTGATTCAGCAACGACAAAATTCAAATCCCTCTGAATCGATGGGAAAGAGCTGACCGATTTTTGCTGCGGCACAAGTTGTGATTTTTCGAGCAGCTCTGGCAAGTCAAGTTCAGCCACAACAACCGGGCCAGTTATCTTCCACTGCTTCAGTGTCTTTTCATCAACGGTGCCCAAATAACCGACAGCGGTATCGCCCAGAACCAACTGCACACACTGCCCCGGCACAAATCCAGCCCGTTCCACGACTGACACCTGCAACGAGTGCTCAATCCCCAATCGCTGACACAAAGTTTCTACAACGCCCTTAAATTCAAAAAAGTCACGTCCGGCAATGAGTCCCAACGAGTACTGCTCGGCGGGCAACGCGCTATCGGCGTCATTGGGCAGATAGATATGAGCAATTTCGAACAGGTCAGCCTCCAAACTGGCCGCAGCCCAGTTCTTGGCCCGACCTTCAACCAGGCTCGGCAGCAACGTTCGGCGAAGCCGTCGTGCTCCCTTCAGCATCGGTGTTTCACTTTCCAAGGCAGGACGATCTGTCCATGGGCTGAGGGATTCGTCGAGTCTTTGCGTGACAATACTGGGCGTCATCGCTTCGCTGAGACCTGCTGCGGTCATCACCTGACGAATTCGTTCCATCGCGGTGTCGAAATCCCGCTTGGAACTGGGAGCCACTGGGATCGGGGCATCCTCAGGTATTTTTTCATAACCGTAAATTCTCGCGACTTCTTCAATCAAGTCAGCTTCACGTGTCAAATCATGCCGCCAAGTAGGAGGCACGTACAATTTTCCGGACGTCGCATCGAGATCACCTGTTTGGGCTTCGCATCCAAGTGCAACAAGGATTCGTGTTACCTCTTCGGTATCAATTTTGATACCCAGAATTCGCTCCAACTGACTTGATCGCAACACGACAGGTTGACGGGGAGTGATGTCTGCTGCGGTGTCAATGATTCCACTGACAACCTCACCACCTGCGAGGTCGACGATCATTTCACACACTCGTTGACTGGCCCATTCAACACCCATCGGATCCACTTTCCGTTCGAACCGGTAGGATGACGGACTATGCAACTTTAACCTTCTTGCGGTACGTCTCACCGACAGCGGCGTGAATACGGCGGACTCAATCACCAGATCACGGGTTGAATCACTCACCTCTGACACTGCTCCGCCCATGACGCCGGCGACAGCCGAGGCTTGGTTCGCATCAGCAATGACACAAGTTGTCTCATCTAACTCGTACTGACGATGATCAATGGCATCGATCTTCTCGCCTTTGTGCCCCGGCCTGACAATGATCTGCGATCCATCGACCTTGGCATAATCAAAAGCATGCAGAGGCTGACCGCATTCCATCAGCACATAATTGGTCGCATCGACGACGTTGTTGATACTCTGATACTGCTCGATACTACCATCGAGTTTGCGTTTCCAAAAAACTGACTGCAGGGCCTCAACCAACCAGTCTGGACTGGCTCCCACCTGAACTCCCTGAATTACCCGAGCGGTATACCGTGGACAAGCTTCTTCAAACTGGTTTTCGACGGTAAGCAAGGAATCAATGCTCTGCTCGGAACACTTCAGACTTGGCTGAGGCTTGCACGTCGGCAACCCGTACAAGACACCGACTTCACGTGCGACACCAATGTGTCCCAAGCAATCACCACGATTGCTCGTCACTTCGAGGTCGATCACCACATCCTCATTGATGAGATCGGTGCCCTCGTGATTCAGTCCGGACAGGCTGAGGCGTTGAGCCAATTCTTCGTGACTCATCGGCAGGTCAACGTACTTCGTCAGCCATTTCAGAGATACAAGCATGGAAAACGGGTTGATTGGTGGGAGAAATGATGAATCCAACCCACAATCTATCGAAATGCAGGAAAACGCAATACCTCGGAACACTCTGCCAAAGAGAAAGACTAACTGAGCTAGAATGACGTCCGCAGTCCTCTCCCCCTTTTTCCAGCCGTGAAATCCTGATGTTTAGACGCCTCATCATCCTGCTTCCCGTCTTTTTTCCAGCTTTTTCGAGCTCACCCGCACTGTCTGGGGAACGCCCCAACATTTTGCTGATCATGGCGGATGATGTCGGGATTGAAGGGCTGGGCTGCTACGGAGGTGTCTCCTACAAAACACCCCACTTGGATCGAATGGCCGCTGCCGGTCTTCGATTTACCCGTGCCTACTCGCAACCGTTATGCACCCCGACTCGTGTCGAAATCATGACGGGACAATACAACCACCGGAACTGGAAGTACTTTGGCATCCTGGATCCCAATCAGAAAACATTTGGTCATTACTTGAAAGATTCGGGGTACACGACGGGGATCTTTGGGAAGTGGCAGTTGCAATCCTATGATCCGCCGGATCTGCCAGGTGCGTCCAACCGACGTGGGACGGGAATGCATGCCAAGGACGCAGGCTTTGACCGTTACTCACTTTTCCATGCGCTTCATACGGAGGCCAAAGGATCCCGCTATACAAACCCAACCATACTTGAAGGTACAGCTGGCTCTGAGGGAGAACTGAAAACCTATCAAGGACAATTCGGCGAAGATATCTGGGTCGACCAAATTGTTGACTTCTTTGATGCCACCAAAGATCAACCAACCTTTGCCTACTATCCAATGGCCTTGCCCCACTGGCCTTTTGTCCCAACCCCAGACACTCCTGGGTGGAACCCTGACAGCGAGCAATCCGAAGCACCTGAGTACATTGTGGACATGATCCAATACATGGATAAGTCAGTTGGATCACTTGTCGGCAAACTGGAGGCCAAAAAATTATTGGATAACACGGTCGTACTTTTCTACAGTGACAACGGCACCCACGCCAAAGTTGTCTCCCAAATGCAAGATGGCAGACAGATTCAAGGTGGAAAAGCGAGCACACGACAGACAGGCATCCATGTCCCATTGATCGCCTACTGGCCCCAAAAGATCAAACCCGGGACAGATCATGACCTCGTGGATGCTTCTGACTTCCTGCCCACTTTGATGGACTTGGCGGAACGAAATCTTCCAGAGGGATCTGTTACCGATGGCACCAGCTTCGCACATCGCCTGTTTAACCAACCAGGCCCACAGCGGGATTCGGCTTTCTTCTGGTACGACTCACGTCCGGGCTGGGACAAAGAAAGATTTCGTCGTGAAGTGTTTGCGTTGAACAAGGATTTCAAACTCTATCGGAATGGCCGACTGTTTCGGCTGACAGATAAACCACTCGAGGAAATTGAAGTCAATCCGTTGGAGAAGAACACTGCAGAAACGAAGGCACAAAAGGAACTAGCAGCATTCATTGAAAAAAACCTCGACAATGCCCAAGAACCCGAGTTGGTGAATGCCTACGGAGAGCCCGAATTTGATCTGCTCTACCTTCCCGCCAGCAAACAGGAAACCAGTGATGTGACTCGCCGCATGCTGGCGACTGGAAAAGAGTTTTCCTACGGTGATCCCAACATTCCCCAACAGCGTCTTTGGATTTTCAACCCACTCGAGATTGCTGAGGATGAAAAGCGTCCGTGTGTCTTTTTCATTCATGGCGGAGGGTGGGGAGGTACCCCCGAATCACTAGCTGCACAATGCCTCTATCTACAACGACGCGGATTCAATGCAGTCTCCATTCATTTCCGGAGTCCTGTAAAAAACGTGACGCCCCGGGATACTCTTGCCGACGCAAGGCTGGCCTACCGATGGATCATCGATCATGCAGACGAACATCACATTGACACAAATCAAATTTTCATTTCAGGAGGATCTGCAGGGGGACATCTTTCACTGGCATCACGAACCATTGACACCACCGGAAACGGTTTCGACCAACCAGAACCAGCAGGGCTGATCCTTTTCAACCCTGTGATTGACTTGGTTGATGGCTGGTCCAATGGTCGCAGGAAGTGTTTGCAAGCAGGCATCGAACCTCGCGACTTTTCACCTGCTCATCATGTTCGACCAGGCCTGCCACCCATGCTCATTCTCAGCGGTTCCGACGACTCATTGATTCCACCCAAGTTGATCCATGACTTCCAGAAGCGTCTTACCGCTGTGGGCGGAAAGTCCCACTTCATCGAATACCCTGAAGCTGAGCATGGCTTTTTCAACTACGGCAGAGAAAGAAACCAATACTTTCAATGGACGATGTGGGAGATGGAAAATTTTCTGCGGCAGCACATTCGTTAAATAAGAGTCTGGACCACAAATTACGCAAAATCCTGAAAACAAGGAAACGTGGCATGCATCCCTGCCAAACTATCATCCTGATCGGCAGATCAACCACGATAGAAAACTTTTTTCGGATCATCCAATAGGCGACTGCCGTCTCCAGCAAATTGTTGGATAGAATGTGTCGATCAGTTTTCTCTTGTCACGATTCTGACATGTCTCCCGGGAATCGCCGTGCCGAAATCGCTCCAATGCCCCCGATGCAACGGTTCAGTATCAATTACTGAAAGTGCAGCCGGAAAACGCGTTAAATGCCCTCACTGCGAGCAGAACTTTCTTGCTCCAGGAATCACTGCCGACAGCAGCAGCAAGGAAGATGAGGATGATTGGCTAACGTTGAGCGACTCGCCTACACCCACACCCTCATCACTGACAGGCCCGACGTCCCCCGATTCCCAACCACCCGGCTCACCAGTTCCTTCGGAAATGATGCCCCAAGACGATGCCCCGTTGTCTCATGATGACGACGCCTTTTTTTCTGAATCTTCACTCCCACCCATCGAGTCGCCCGATGCCTCTGCTGCGAATCATCCCAACGCTGGTGGTGTTGCATCACAAACGAGTGTAAATAGTCTCGGGCCTGACATTTCAGCCGCAGATGAAGAACTTCTTGCCCAGTTTACCGACACCTCCATGCAGGCTTCGGATTCCAAGCCACCAGTGAAGAAGAATGCATTAGATGCAATTCGATCATTGGGCGCTTCCGCAACAACCATGGGTAGCGGCTCTCACCCCAATCCCTCGGCCACTCCGCAAGCTGCCCCCGTTGAGTACGAATCTGAATTCCGTGTGACGTGCAAAACATGCGGAACGATCATGTACGCGAAGGCAGTCAACAGCGGCAAGACGACCAAGTGCAGTGATTGTTACTCCGAAATCATCATCCCCAAGGCTCCCAAGATCCGGAAGAAACCGGAGATCGACATCGCAAACGCTGAAACCTTCAGTCTTGGTCAAAATACTTCAGAGGCAAAAAGCACACCGGACCCCTTTAAAAAATCAGCTGATGCGTTGCTGGCCGAGGCCTCCCGGCAAGAAGAAGACGAATCGCCGCCGATCTATGAGGACACCCCAAATATTCTTGAATGGATCAAGAATGTCTTTGGTATTTTCAAGGACCCTGGTGTCATCATGCACTGGGTCATTTTGTCAGTGGCTGCCGCGATCCCAACCGCTTTGCTACTTTCCATCGAGCAGGAATCACTGCAATTGCTACTGAGCGTCGGGATGATGATCGGCGGCGTTCTACTGGGTGCAATAACCGTCAGTTGTGCATTCGCAATTTTACTGTCAGTCGCCAATGACCATGAGCAAGTTGAAGATTGGCCCAGCACCGATGTTTTCCAATGGCTCGACCAATTAGTCTTGGTGCTGAGCGCAGCTGGCTTGGTTGCAATTCCGATGTGGACCATTTGTTACCTCACAGATTCGACAGGCCTGCTCGGGATCGCACTTGTCATGTTTTCGATTTATCTATTGTTGCCTTTCATCTTGTTGTCCATGCTCGACATGGGAAGCGTCTTCACACCGTTCTCACCTGAACTTGCCCGTAGTGTTTCAAAGTGCCAGGAAGAATGGGGCGGTTTCTACTTTTCGTCTGGCTTGCTCTTTGCCGCGCTGTTTCTTTTCATTGCAATGGCGTCCTCGATAGCAGGAAGCTTGGGCATCGTGGCTTCCATCACCCTCAGCATCTTCACCACATTCACTTACTTTGGAATGATGGGGCGTCTGGCCTACACCGTTGGCCAAAGCGTAAATGCACCACCTAAGAAAAATGACATTGACCGTAGTCGCCCAACGGATCCCTGATAAGAGGGAAAAAATTGCAGAGGACAACCCAGTCGGCCACGCGTGCTGGCAACGCAATACGCGAAGTCAATATCGCACGAAAAGTCAATGACATGACAGGCGCACGGTCACCTCAAACGTCTTCACGGGGTGACTTGAACCGACGTCAACACGGCCGAATGCTTAGACGTCGATCGCCTCAGCATCCTCCGCACGGTCCATGATAAAGCGGAATCTCGCCGAGGCATCACGCCCCATCAAGTCGCTGATGATTCGATCGGTTTCCAACTGATCATCAATTTCCACTTTCTGAATCCGTCGCTTTTCAGGATTCAGGGTAGTATCCCACAGCACCTTGGGCATCATTTCACCAAGTCCTTTGAAGCGAGTGATTTCTGGCTTGGCCCGCCCGGTGTACTGTTCCATCACCTCCTCTCGTGCAGCTTCATCGGCTGCCCAAAAAGTCTCCTTGCCCAAATCAATTCGATAGAGCGGTGGGACACCGATGTACAATCGCCCCGCTGCAATCAAAGCGGGCATGTGACGATAGAAAAAAGTCAGCAGCAAAGTCGTGATGTGATGTCCGTCCGAATCAGCATCGGCCAAGAGGATCACTCGCTCGTATCGTAAATCAGCGAGATTCAGATTAGCGCCGATTCCGCAACCGAGAGCCGCAACGAGATCCTGAATTTCTTTATTTTCGAGGATCTTCTTGAGCGTTGCACTTTCAGTGTTCAGGACCTTTCCGCGCAGCGGAAGAATCGCCTGATAATTACGATTTCGTCCCTGCTTGGCACTGCCTCCCGCTGAATCGCCTTCCACAATGAAGATCTCGGAGTCTCCCTTTCCACCGGAAACACAATCACTGAGTTTTCCCGGCAGCATGGTCCGTTTGGAACCACCTTTTCTTGACACAGCTGCTGAAGCAGCTCGTGAGGCGGCACGTGCCCGAGCGGCGGCGATGATCCTTGCAACGATGGAATCCGCAACACTTCGATTGTTGTTCATCCACTGTTCCAAGGCAGGCCTGATGGCAGCCTCAACAACCGATTGAACATCAGGATTAT
Source organism: uncultured Rhodopirellula sp. (assembly GCA_964012125.1). Classification (GTDB taxonomy): domain Bacteria; phylum Planctomycetota; class Planctomycetia; order Pirellulales; family Pirellulaceae; genus Rubripirellula. The sequence goes on along the minus strand of CAXGRW010000074.1, from coordinate 5,051 downwards.
TGAGTCGATCCTTGGTTTGTCCCTGAAACTGCGGGTCCTCAATGAAGACCGACAGGATGACAATCATTCCCTCGCGAATGTCCTCCAATGTCAACTTGACTCCGCGCGGCGTGAGGCTGTGCGTATCAACATAATTTCGCACGGCCTTATTGATGGCACCGCGGCATCCATTTTCATGGGTACCGCCGCTCCCTGTTGGAATTCCGTTGACATAACTGCGCACGTGTTCGTCAGTCGACTCGGTCCACTGCAATGTCAACTCCATACGAAAATCATCTTCTTTACGAAGTGTGAATGGAGCTTCATGTATGGGCCTGGCATTTCGTTCTTTTATTACCTTGGCCAGATAGTCAACGATCCCCTGCTCGTGAAAAAAGGATTCTTTGCTCTTGTTCACTTCATCGTTGTAAATGACTTTCACGCCACGATGCAGAAAGCTTGCTGTTTCCAAGCGAGCCCGAATCATCTTCGTATCGAACTCAGTCTTGGGAAAGATGGTGGGGTCGGGAGTAAAACTGATTGTGGTTCCTGTTCCCCGCACTGCACCTTTCAATTTCTGCAGTTTGGATGTGGCTTTGCCCTTTGCAAACGCCATTCGATACTGCGCACCACCACGCCGAACGACAGCCGTAAGCTCTTTGCTTAGCGCGTTAACAACCGACGCACCCACGCCATGCAGTCCACCCGCTGTCTTGTAGTTATTGCCATCAAACTTGCCACCCGCGTGGAGCACAGTCAGAACCGTTTCCAGTGCTGACTTTTTTGTTTTTGGATGTTTATCAACGGGGATACCACGGCCATTATCCGAGACCGTGATCTTGCGTCCATCTTTATGAAGCGTGACAGTAATTTCTGTGGCGTGACCATTCATGGCCTCGTCAATTGAATTGTCCACCACTTCCCAGATCAGGTGGTGCAACCCAGCCATGCCGACACCACCGATGTACATGCCAGGTCGTTTTCGAACAGGCTCAAGCCCTTCGAGCACAACGATGTCTTCGCCTTCATATCGTTTATTTGCAGCCATCTCGATGTCGTTCCGTCAGCTGGATAGTGATTCAGCCGCAAGGGCCGATGCATAATGAATAAAAGGATAGGCGAACAGTCAGGATGATTCACTGAGTGTCGGCGGAGCCTTGGGCGGCAGCGTCACAATCTCGGATATTTTCCCATTCTTTTGAATCTCATTTCCTCGTCCGCCACGCGAGGTCACGCGATACTTGGCGGTCGAGATCGTCTTTTTAGCGCCCCGATTGGTCATCACTGTCAACAAATCACGGTCACCTGTCGAAGCTTTGAAGCCAAGCAATTCATCTCCCGCGGCAAGTCGAATGAGCGTCACTCCCTTGCCTGCACCTGAGAGATAATTGATTTCTTCAACAGTGCAAATCATTGCCCTGCAAGCACGCGATACAGCGAGCAGGTTCTCAGTACCATCAACGGGCACAACACTCACGATTGAGGAATTCGCCGCAACTCTGGCAAATCTGCGACCGGTGCGTGTCGATGTTTCAGCAAAAGGTTCGAAGCTGAAACGAAGCGCGAAGCCGTTAGTCGAAGCAGCAAGGGCATGACTCTCGGGACAATAGTCTGGATTTTTGGGATCCTCACGGAAGTCACCGATGACTCTGGAATCAAAGGAAATCGCTGTCACGATTTTCTCTCCATCCTTCATCTTGAATAATTTCTGAATCGGCTCACCAAAACCGGTGGACGCCGGCACATCAATCATGCGAGCGGTGTAACAAACGCCAAGTGACGAGAAAAACCCGATCGTTGATCGAGTGCTTCCGGCCACACAATCCAACACACTATCACCCTTGCGCAAACGACTCTTGCCCGGATCAGCGATTTGTTTTTGCCGCTTAATCCAACCATCTTTGGTGACCAAGACATGACAGTCTTCGGCCACAATAAAATCTTCAGCTGTGTACTCGGGTTCTTCCTCTACCGTCGTGATCAGGGTGCGTCGTTTACCGACGCTGTCTTTTCCGTAATCTGTAACAAGAGACTCGATTTCCTTGCGGACAATCTGCCATCGACCTGAGGAATTTGTGTCCTTGGTATCCTCAGCCAGCAACTTTCGTATTTGGCGAGCACGCTTGTTTTTCTCCTTCAGCTCATCAAGAATCAGATTGATTTCCAACCGAGCGAGCCGATAGAGTTTCAATTCCAGAATGGCATCAGTCTGCTCATCATCGAGACCACCGCCACGCCCATCAGCGGGAAACTTTCGCATGATTTTTTTGGCAGCATCAGCCTTGCCATCACTCTTCCGAATGATACGGATGATTTCATCAAGGGCGTCAAAGATCAAAGCAAAACCATTCAGAATGTGAATGCGTTTTTCAAGCGCCTTCAATTCATTCGTCAAACGCTCAGTGATCACTTCCAAGCGGAAGTGCAGGAAATGCCAAAGCATTTCCTTCAAACTCAGGCGATTCGGGGCCCCGACCTCGGGATTCTCAGTGGGTACAAGACACGTCAAATTCACATTGAAATTATTTTGCAACTGTGTGTGCTTATACAAATAGGCCAGCACCTTTTTCTCATCTGCACCTTTTTTAAGCAGCAGGTCAACACGAATTTCATCCGTGGAAAGATCTCGAACCTCAGTGACCAGCGGCAATTTCCCACTGAAAATGATCTCCGCAATCCGCTCGACCATCGCAGCCTTGTTCACGCCGAATGGAATCGAGGTGACTTGCAAAACCTTGGCACCCCTCTGAGTGACTAACTTGGTGGTGCCCCGAAGCTTGATCGTGCCTTGGCCAGTGGCGTAAATTTCGCGGAGCTCATCTTTTGTATTGGTGACTTGCCCACCTGTTGGAAAGTCGGGTCCCTGAATTGCATCGTTGGCGACGAGCTGGTAGCCCTTGATTTCCGGATTGTGCAACAGTTTGAGCAGTGCACTACAAATTTCTCGCAAGTTGTGGGGTGGAATGTTGGTCGCCATTCCCACCGCGATTCCGGTTGCCCCATTGAGCAGCAAGTTGGGAACGAGACTAGGCAGGACAACGGGTTCTTCCCGGCTTCCGTCATAGTTCGGTTTGAATGCGACAGTGCGAGTGGCGAGGTCTTTAAGCATCTCCGACGCAAGAGCCGTCATTCGACACTCGGTGTAACGCATTGCCGCGGCATTATCGCCATCGACGCTACCGAAGTTGCCACTGCCGTCGACCAATGGCATTCGCAAAGAAAACGACTGAGCCATCCTCACCAAGGCATCGTAGATCGAGCTGTCACCGTGCGGATGAAAACGCCCCATGACGTCACCGACCACCTTGGCACATTTGACATGCTTGGAACTGAAATTCAGCCCCTGCTGACTCATCGTGTACAGAATTCGGCGTTGAACAGGCTTCAGACCATCTCTGACATCTGGCAACGCACGGCTGGTGATGACCGAGAGCGAATAATTCAGATATTTCTCCTGCGCAGCCTGCCGCAGAGGAATCACAACCAGCGATGGATCCTGAGCATCAAAGAGCGATTCGGTTTCATCCGTCTTACCGGCTGACGACTTTCGTTTGCCAGAAGCCTTGGAAGCCCCGGTATTGCTGCGAGTTCGACGTTTTGCCACGCCAGAAGGTCCTTTTCTTGCCAGTGGTGCGAGATTTTTCGTGCGTTTAGCGGTCTACCAGCCAAATCAACACTGCAGAAGCTAGGCAATTTATACCGTTAATGCTATCCGAGTCGATTGCGGTGTCCTCAACGGGGACTCATGCACAAGCGGGTTATACCGATCGAAACCGTGAAAACGAACCCAATGATCATGCCGAGCAGAGCGGCAAACGACTCACAGGTCAACTATCGGCGGCATCTGGTCCGAAAACTCTTTGAAACAGGATCTGTTCCCATTTTGCTGCCGTTACGCGGATTTTTATCTGCGAGGCACGAAAGCAGCGGGGATCGATCGCCAGCCAGCCGGCTGGATTCCGACCCATTTCAGCCGTCGACACGCTCGGGCGACGTTCACGGTGGAGCCGAACCTATGAAAATCAGAACGCTATCCTACGCTATGGTCGCCTTGACCCTGTGCGTTACCCTCGCGGCCACCGCTTCCGCAGACGAACCTGCCACACAAGCCGAAGAAAACGTACCCGCCGTGGTAGTCGCCGACAGCTATGTGGGCGACGTCGCATCAGGGATTCAGCGTGGCTACGGCCAGCCTGACCTGTTCTACAACTTCTACACCCAAGGCGCGGCCAACCGAGCGAACGCCCAGATGTATTTGTCTCCCATGCCCATTCCGCCAAATGTGGGACACACCTTTTATACCTACCAACCCTTCTACCCACACCACATGTTGTACCCGCATCAAAATCGGTTCCACCGTCATTATGACTGCGGGCGTGGCATGAATAGGACGCGAGCCTCCTACTATTACCCACCTGTTCGCCAGACAGCGAGCAACGTTTACTGGAACTTCCTGCGTATCCCCCGCTAGTTCCTGCTAGCTCACCGAGACCAGCAACAGGTCAGTGCTCTGACCTTTGATACCCAATCCATCACTCCCAGATGAATGAGCCTACCATGATCCACCGAATCATCCTCGCCGTTGGCCTGGTGACCGCTTCAATCGCAGCCTCGCAAACAAGTGCGACTGCTGGCGATCCCTACGGGATGGCCCAGGTCTGGTCCCACAACTTTGCCATGAACCGACCTTGGCATGGAAATTATTACAACCAAATGTACGGGCAGCCTTTGGCATTGATTGTTCCCCCTACTGCCCACATGCGGCAAACCTATTCGTGGGGGGTCAGCCAGAACCTGATGTATCCCATTCATCATCAGTTTGGTCGCAGTGCCAACTCACCCGGCGCAGCACGTGGCCGATTCTACGGCACGCCCAAGTGGCCCAGTCACACAGATCAGTTCGGCACCTACTACGTCCGAGGCCCTTGGTAGTCCGAAAGCTAATCGCAGGCAAAATAAGAACCGCTGTTTTCCTGTGCATCTGACTCTCTCACCAGTAGCGACTGGCAACACGCTCATTGCGACAGGCCGGTGCTTCCAATTGGAGGCGCCGGTCTGCTTTACGTAGAAGC
>CAXGRW010000073.1:0-13179 GCA_964012125.1 uncultured Rhodopirellula sp. | reverse complement strand
TGAGGGCCAATCCTCGGATCATCAACAGAGGCACGCGCACTACTCGTGTACGCGACCGCCCGACGCACTGACCAATCAGCCGCCCAATATCGGAATAAGTCATCACTTCGTCACACGCGGCATAATAAATCCCGGCATCATCCTTCGTGTCTCCTGTGACACGTCCACCTTGCTCGGCCGCAACGATCAAGGCTGAGACGAGATCATCAGCGTGAATGAGGGAGTAATGGTAATCCTGAAACCCAGGGGTCAGCTGGATCCCCAGATGCCGAATCATTTTAAACCAATGAAGAACATCGCGATCATGTTCTCCAAATACGATGGGGGGACGAACGATGGTGGCAGGCACTTCATCAGCAAACTCAATCACCGCCAGTTCCCCAGCCCGCTTACTGCGTCCGTAACTGGAAACCGGATTAATCGCATCCGTTTCTACTCGCGGATCTGCATCAACCGTAGGCCCTGCTGCTGCCAACGAAGAAACAAACACAAGGATGGGTGGGCATTTGCGTTGTGAACAGACCAGCGAGAGATTCCTCGTTCCCTCACCATTTACCCTCATCAAGTCGCACTCTCTGACAGTCTTAGTCAACCCAGCCAAGTGATAAACCACATCAACGTCTTTGACTGCTTCGGTCAAAGAATCGCAATCAGCAAGGTCACCGTGAACAAGCGTGACATCAAGTTGCGACAAATCGGCAGACCGAGACTGTGATCGCACCAGGCATTTAACTTGAGTGCCCTCGGCAAGGAGTCGCTGAACCAGATGGTGCCCGATAAAACCAGTGGCACCTGTTACCAAAGCATGTCTCATGCTTGCGAAATGTAATCCAGAGGAAAGCCAACAATGCAATCTGGATTACCAAGCAACTGATCCATGATTGCGTTCCAACACAATCAAGGGTGCATCCTGAACGGGAACATTGAGGCGATTAGGACTACGTCAGCAACAAGCTACAAGGATTTACGTTTCACTTATTACGATTAACCCGATTTTACAGAGCCTTGGAAAGCCTTTTCAGGCTTGCGATTTGCAAGACTGAGGCGTAGCCGCAGGTCGCGATAAACGACACGCCCTGTTCATCACTGGCTTCCCTGCGTTGACCTATGGCTGACGAAACATCACTTCAGTCGTCACCATCGCCCCGTCTTTTTCTGTAACCGCCAAGCACCAAATCGTCGCATCGTCAGGAAGTTTTGCAGAGACCAATCCCTTTGCCAACGTTGCGTCAATGCTTTTCCACTTGCGGTCTACAAGTGGCCCATGATCGCTGGTGTACTGCAACACAGCGTGCGACGGCTTTTGCTCGACCGGAAATCTGGACGAAACAATATCACCATGAAGCTCCGGTTCTGACAACGCGACCATGGCGTGCTTGTTCAACAGGTGGTGATCAACAAAACGTCCTATCTCAAGTGGTGCCCAACCATGACCGTGACTGTGCCGCATTCCTGCCTCTATCCTGAGCGTAACAGCCCCCTGTACGAGACTGTAACTACGCGCATAACTTTTTAATGGGTAATGCCTATCATTGGTTCCATTGACGAAAAAGATTGGAACACGACACTGCTTCAGGAAGCGAGAAGGATCATGCAATCGAATCCACTCAGTTCTTTGCCTCGGCTCCAAACGATCAATCATGGGTCTTTGAACAGATTCGCCATCGTACAGAAAACCGCATCCGTAGACGGGTACCGCAGCTTTGAAACGAGAATCAACACTTGCGGTCAAACAAGTCAGGTAGCCTCCCCAACTAATCCCCGTCACGGCCGTACGTTCGGCATCAACCTCAGGAAAGCTGCGCAGAAGCGAGTGGGCACGCACGGCTGCTGAGACTGCATGAAACTGCCAGTCATCTGTTGGATCATCATTGACGTTCTGAAATTTTGCCTGGTGGTCGTCCAGGGGCCCAGCCTTTGCCAGACGCTTGCGTTTCCCGCTTACGTTGTCAAACCGCTGCACCACCTGCCCGGTGACATCATCGAACTTTGGCGAAGCAGGCTGTTTCCCGCCCAAGTCCATTGCGATGGCTGCATAGCCACGCCGCGCCCATTTCTCGACCCATTCTGAAAAAGCGGTCCCGCCACCGCCGTGCAGCAACACAATCCCCGGATAACTATCGCCTGAATGCTGCTTACCCGCGAGCGTTGAAGGAGTTGCATAGTACGCAAAGACTTCAGTGGGATGCCCCTGATATTCCTCTCCCTGATAAAGCAGTGAACGAACTGCCGATTCAGAATCCAGCCAACGAAAATCAGGAGGAACCACCAAACGTTCCATGTCCCATCGCTCCAGTGGCGTCCCTGTTACCGCAGTGCTGCCCACCGCAGACGCAGCATCTGCTGGCTCGCCTGCACACACAGATCCGTAGCGTGCCAATGAACACACACCATAGATGGCAATCAAAATAAACAAATAAAAACAGCGCCGCATCATGCCCGTTCCTTCAAAATGGTTTGCATCATAATTTCGCTTTCTACGCCCCACCATAACCAATGCGATGGATCGCACGCGCATTTGCCACAATTCACTCCGTGACGACAACCTGCACACACGACACAAGGCTGACATCGGCACAACGCCAGCCTTCCCTGGAATCCAGCCATAGACAAAATGCATGCCAAGCCACGCTCGGCATCTCATTGATATCTCCCAACTTATACTCCAACAGGAATTACCAATCGTCAGGTGAAGGTGTAGCAGTTAAACTATGGACAGGTTATTCCGCGTACAAAACGCGATCCGAATCGATCGTTTTTTGCTTTAATCCACTGACAGCAAGCCTGCCGAGCCCCTTCCGTCCATGCTGCAATCACACCGAACCTACCGACGACTATTGCATGACTTTTCGCTGGCGAGCATTCTTCCGTTCCTAATGTTCATAGCTGCATCCGCTACAAACATCGCCAATGCACAGGAAGAAACACAAGCTCCGAGCACAGAGAGCCAAGCAGCTTCACTACCAGAGATCAAGCGTGATTTCCTACGAGCTTATTGTTTTGACTGCCACGACTCTGCGAACCAGGAAGGGCAACTTGATCTCGAAAAAATATCTTTTGACCTGAGCAACATTGAGTCTGCGGCGCGTTGGCAGAAAGTGCTTGATGCGATCAATTCCGGTGAGATGCCTCCCGAAGATGCAACACAACCTACAGCTTCGTCGAAAGCGGATTTTCTCGAGGCTCTTTCAGGCAAAATGGTAATCGCCCGTCAGATCCTAAGTGACAGCGGTGGCGTCATTACCATGCGGCGACTGAATCGACGCGAATATGCAAATACGATTCGCACTTTGCTGGGAGTCGATATTGAACTTGACGAATTGCCCAGCGATGCCGACCCCGGAAGTTTCGATACGTCAGGTGCATCGCTCTACATATCCAGCGACCAGATTGAAAAATACCTGAGTCTGGGACGCCAAGCGGTTTCAACATTGATCGCCAGCCACACGAATCGCAAACAAATCGACCTGCATAAGGAATGCGAAACGGAGACCAACCGCGTCATCAAGAAAAGGCGGGACCAACTCCTCAAGCGACACAAGCTTGCGGAAGACTGGCGGAAATCCGATGGGCGTCCCCCCACTGACTTTGGCTACATCGATGCGAGTCGAGTGCAATTTGAAGAGGGGCAATACAAGAAGAGTTTTCCCGCCTACGATGCCTATCTCAACCTTCCCTCGACGAGCACGGGCGTTGCCTTCACAGTTTCGCAGGCAGGTGCGATGGTTGATTATACGTCGCTCCCCACCACGGCTCCTGCGGGTGAATACCTTGTCCGAATACGAGTCGGCCGTCTTCCCAACGCTTCACCCCAGCGTTCTTACATCGAGTACGGAAACGCTGCGTCCGGCGCACGGACGGGAGAGATTGTCGTTCGGGGGCACCACAAAATAACGGGTACTTATGAACAACCGGAGATCATCGAATTCCCTCTTACAATCAATCATGCCAACGAGCGAAAAATCGCACTCCGTGAACGCCAACCCAACACACGAGAAGCGGCCCGCACCGCCTTCAACTCTGCTCGCAGCCAGGGCAAAGACCTGCCCCCGCCAGCCATCTGGCTCGACTGGGTCGAAATCATCGGCCCCATCAATCGAAAACAGACTAAAAAGCATTTCGACCGTCTGTTCCCTTCCAGTAAAGAGAGTAAAGAATTCAACAACGCACGATTCATCCTGAAACAATTTGCTGAACGAGCATTTCGATCAAAACAGCCCTCGGAGAACTACCTCGATCGACTCGAACAACTGTATCAGGAAGAGAAGAAGAGTGGTTTGAACTTTAAACGCGCCTTGGTCACACCGTTGTCCGCGGTATTAGCTTCGCCGAGCTTTCTCTACCTGCAGGAACCGAACGATTCGATACATCGCCGTGCACTTACTGATCAAGAACTGGCGGTCCGACTGTCCTATTTGTTATGGAGCGGGCCACCCGACCAGAGGCTTTTGTACTTGGCCGGAAAGGGCAAGTTGCGAAAACCGGCAATTCTAAGGGAAGAAACCGAGCGTCTACTCGCAGATCCCCGGTCCATCCAATTTGTACGGAGCTTTACGCATCAGTGGCTACAAATGGAACGTCTCGACTTCTTTCAATTCAACTTCGTGCGTTACCCTCAGTTTGACGAAAGCATGAAGATGGCCGCAAGAGAGGAAGTATTCCAGACTTTCGACAGCCTGCTTCGAAATGACGAAAGCTTGGGAAAGCTGATGAAATCAGATCACATTGTGATCAATGAAATACTCGCAGATTATTACGGTCTGCCGGGCGTCTCCGGAAATGAATACCAACGCGTTCCGGTCCCACCAACTTCACCTCGCGGCGGCTTACTGGGAATGGCAGCGATTTTAGCGATGGGCTCAGATGGAGAACGGGCGTCCCCGGTCGAGCGAGGAACCTGGGTGCTGAGAAAAGTCCTCCATAATCCACCACCACCAGCACCGGCGAACGTTCCACAACTCAGCCGACTGAGCGACAAACTTCTCTCAGTTCGAGAACTGCAAGCTGCGCACATGGAAGAACCACAGTGTGCCCAATGCCATCGTAAAATCGATCCGATTGGATTCGGATTACACAACTTCGATGCAACAGGACAGTGGCGAGAGAAAGAGAAAGTGCGTCTCATCGCGAACAACAAAGTCCGGCGAGCAAAAACGCACGTGATCGACCCCAGTGGCACTCTTCCCAATGGGGACACCTTTGCCAACTTCTTTGAACTACGCGACCAAATAGCAAAGCAGGAACAGAACTTTGCCCGTGGTTTCTCCGAATCACTAATTGAATACGGACTCGGCAGACCGTATGGTTTTTCTGACAGAACCTTGGCGGACAAAATCCTTGCAGAGGCAGGGACCCAAGGAAATCAAATCAGTGCCTTCATACATGCCCTGGTTCAATCCAAGGATTTTCGGCAGAAATAGATCCGGTTGGTTTAAAAGAACACAGAGCCGAATTGTCTTGAGCGGAAGAGTGGAAAAGCTCAGACTGAGTAGACTTCGACACGCCCAAAATCGTTGAACTTGCCCTTCTTGTTTTTCTTGGGTTGGCTCTTCGCGCCTGCCAGCAATACATGCTTACCGTCTGCAAGATAAGAGGCTTCGGTAACACGATATCCGGTTTTCAAAGAGGTAAGACGGGAACCCGAATCGTGATCGAACAGCGCTGCATTCCAGTCGCCGCCACGCAATCGCCCACCCATCAGGAAGTGACTTGTTTCCGGATGAACAGCAAGCGTTTCCATCAGCCCTTCACCAGCTTCGCCGTCATGTGTCTGATCAACCTTAGCAGGCTCATTAGCACGCCACGCCCATCGCTGCCATAACTGCTTCCCATTACCGGCCATCGGGTCACGCATCGGCCCCATGCCCGCCAACAACAACTGCTCACCGTCCGGCGAGAACTTCATTGAGAAAATCCCCCCCAGATAGCAGTGGCTTTTGATGACACCCCAGCTTGTGAAGTCAGGTGTCGTCCACTGGGCCTCGAGACTGCCATCATCGAGGTTGTATATCCGCACCTCTCCCATCAAGTTCCCCGCAGCAACCCACTTACTATCAGGGCTGATCGCGACAGACTGAACCGACGGAACGTGGGGCAGACTCCAGACAAGCTCACCTGTCGCGGCAGATAGGATACGGATGGAGGGTTCCTTCTCAGCCTGCGGCTCGTACTTGTATCCACCGGCGAGGTACTGGCCAGTGACTGAGGCAACGTACATTTGATCAGGCGACACGGTCATGTCCCAAGACCAGAACTGATGAACCTTTTGACGCTGCACCAGAGTGTTGGTTGCGAGATCAAACCAACGCAACTCTCCATCATAACCCGCTGTAATAACGCGATGCTCTCCCAACCAAGCGACGGAACTGACATAACTATCGTGTTGATAAAGCCGATCATGTTCGCCACTTTCGAGATTCAGGCGATAGACTCCGTGCAAACACCCGACCACTGCCTGCTTTGAATCAGCGGAAACTGCTGCTGCCAGCACACCACTGGGCAAATCAAATTCCTTCGTGCGTTTTAATTCAATTTTTTCCATATCAACTGCGTCAGACCAAAATCTCGCGAATAGGTTGGGTGTCGTTTTCAACACGGTGAAACGTTGGCAAACCGGGAAGCTCATATTCTTGGTGTGGATCGATTCCCAATGCCTCAAAAATCGTGGCAAAGAGATTTCGGTTGTCGACCTGACCGTCTACCACCTCGAATCCAAGAGGGTCTGTCGCTCCATGCACAACGCCTCCCTTGATACCGCCACCAGCCATCGCCATGCTCCAAGCCTTCGGGTAATGATCGCGGCCACGAGCGTCGTTCAACCAGGGTGTTCTGCCAAACTCGCCCATGGCTATCACCAGCGTGTCCTGCAGCATTCCCCGATCTTCAAGATCATTGATTAGCTGGAACAGGACATTATCGAGCTCGGGCACCAACATCTGATGCATTTCATGCTGAAACACGTGATTGTCCCAAGGCATCCCGTTAGCGACCATCACAAAAGTAGAGCCATTTTCGACCAAGTGCCGAGCCTGAAGTGCATGCTGTGCAAAGGCCCCACCCCCGTAACGTTGTCGATCCTTTTCGGGCAGCTGATTCAAATCAAACAGCGGGGCACAACTCATCAACCCATTGACTCGATTGAAAGCCGCATTGTGTGAGGCAGCCGCTTCGCTTCGTTGATCATTTTCGAACTTGCGACTGAGAAACTGCCGCAACGCTTCACGGTCGGCGTGATCAACCTCACTAATTTCAGACAACCGATTAATATTGGGGATGGCATAGTTTCCCCCCGCCCTGATTGGGCCGTACTCAGCCCCTAACCAACCGGCCCAATTCCCTGCTTTGAATTGCTTAAACTCGTTTCCTTCTGGACACGGATCGAGCAGCACGAACTGTGGCACAGGGCTGTCCAACTGCCCTAATTGCTGAGCGATCACCGAGCCTAGAATCGGACGAGTGAACGGTGGTCGTGGTTTGTCACCTCGCGTGAGAACGTCGATCCCCTGAAAATGTTCTCCCGGCTCAGTCTTCATGCTGCGTACCACTGCCAACTTATCCATGATTGTCGCACACTGCGGCATCAATGAACTCACCTTAACCCCCGGCAAGTTGGTAGGGATCGCTGGAAACGGCCCGCCGGTTTCAGTACCAGGCTTGGGATCCCAAGTCTCGAACTGGCTGGGCGCCCCGCACAACCAAAGCAGAATACATTTTTTGCCAGACTTTTTCGCAACATCAGCCAGGGCAGGGACAGAAAACAAACCACTAAAGCTACCCGTCGAAGCAGCACCAGCAGCCATCGTTCCCTGAAGGAACAAACGGCGGTGCACCGTATGCTCAGCACTGCCACAACTGTGCTGCATCGCATTACGACTGTGATGTGAATCACGACTCGGTGACTGCTGATACTGTTTCATAAATCGCAAAACTCGCTCAATGGTTGTACCTGAATTCCGCGCTCGTCAACATCGACCACGCAACCTGTCGAATCGACTCTGCTGTCCCACCTCGCTTGCTCAAATAAGCTTTCACCACAGCGTTCTCCTCTGCGTCTGGCACCCGTGCAAACATCACTTGGAATAGAAGATCAACCCGTTCCTGATCAGTATCCATTCCTGCCAACCGCGGAATCAAGTGCGTGGGTTGTTTACTAGCCATCAGCAAATCTTGCAATTTCGGGCCATTGCTAAGAAACAGCGACTCTTTGACATTCGCAACCTGTTCATCCGGCAACAGGTCGGGAAATTGCTGGCGAAATACAGAGTTCACTACCTCATCGTCACCAAGATCTCCAAACAGTGCGATCGCTATTGATCTTGCCAACTGCTCACCCGTCAACGAACGTTCCAAATAATACGCAAAGGTTGCAGGGTCATCGACATGCTCAGGGCGCCGCGATGCAAGTCGATACGCATCACTGGAAACGATTGCACGAATTAAACGACGCACGCTATAGCCGCTGTCCCTGAAATCCTGCGATAGCCAATCGAGCAATTCTGGATGGCTGGGGTCATGGATACTGTCCATCTCGTCATAAGGGTGAACAATTCCGCGTCCCATTAGCAGCGCCCAGACACGATTGACGAGAGCACGAGCCACGCGTGGATGGTCGCGTACAACCTTGGTGACAAACTTTTCGCGACGGGAAAACATCGGGACACGCGGCGCATTGTCCGTTCGGCCAGGTCGATAAAGCTCGTCTTCATCGGACTGTTTTTCATCTTTGGCTGGGCGTTTCTCCTCAACCGTATCAACCTCGAGAAAAGCCAACCGATTGGGTGTGCTATCTCCCAACAAGTCCGCGAACTCAGAAAAGCCGCCAACAGCACTTTCCATCACCTGTGGTCCCGCTTTCCCGTCCTCGTTTTTCCCACGATTAAAAAAGGCAACCAATCCCCAGTAGTGAGACTGCTTGATCTCGTCTACCAACATGTGGTCATGACATTGAGCACATTCGATGCGGATTCCAAAAACTGCGGGAGCGATGGCTTCGGCGATTTTTTGATGGTCATTATTTCGTTCGAACAAAAACCAATTACCGCCTTGCTTGGTTTCGTCCGTAGGTCTTGCCAAAAGGATTTCTTCGACAAATTGATTCCACGGCTGATCCGTGCGAATAGAATTTTCGAGGAATGCACGCCATTGATGCTGGCGGCGTTTCGTGTACTTGGCTTCGGCTGCCCGGCCCATCAATAAAGTATCGAACAGATCAGCCCAATGAATGACGTGTTCTTCACTTTGCAATAACTGTTCAATCAAACGTCCACGTTGCTGCGAGGTCTCAATGCCATCTTTCAGACATTTCTCCAGTTCGGCAACCTTTGGAATCCGGCCCACCAAATCAAGGTACACACGCCGTACAAACGCTCGATCATCACAAGAATTGGTCGGTTCCAGCCCTCTGTTTTGATAACCTTGCCGCAAGTGCTGGTTGATTTGTGAAACAACCTCCTCATGATTCCGTGGAACCATCTTCTCGGTGCTCGCCACCGCATTCCCTGATTCAGCCGCCTCGAGTGCCCCGCCGCCGTCCAGAAAACAGACACTCATCAGCAGACAGCCGAGTAGCCCCCCAATTCTCACCTTCGGTTCCATCGGATTGCAGACACCTTTCATCTAAGCTCAACGCCCTGATTACAACTATGCGGACTCAACAAAAGCGGCGGCGCGGGCACACCGCTCCGAAAACAAAAATTCAGACGCGCTCACACGCTCTGGTTTATTATATCCATCAGAAACAGTCTGCAACACATCCACGTTGCCCGAATCATATCGCTCATCGCCGTCAAAAATCATGATTAACTCCAATACGGTCCTTCACGTCACCATCATTACTCTAACCCTGTTAACGCTAGACGCAGCACGCACACAGGCACAATGGCACAAAACTGCTGAACAAGTAGCAAACTTTGATTCATTACCGGATTCCACCGACAAACTGCAAACGTTAATCGAAAAGCAGAAAGGAGTGGTCGTACTTACAGAAAAGTTCTATCGAATCAGTCGTCCGCTAACCCTACAACTTGGCAAGCATGGTGCTGCGTCCATTACGTCCACCAGTGGTTCCACACTGATCATGACTGGCCCAGGCCCTGCCATCTCAGTTCTGGGCAACCACACTGGGACCGCATCGCCAAAATCGTTTTCGCCGAACACGTGGAACGAACGGATGCCAACATTCAGTGGATTCGAAATCCTTGGAGGACATCCGGAAGCTGATGGAATCAATTTGCAACAGACCGTGGACGCGATTATTGAACGAATGTCGATCCGATGGTGCCACCATGGCATTCATCTCACGACTCGCAATCGCAACGTCATCGTCGCGAATTGCCACCTGTATGATAACGCGGGCGTCGGCTTATACCTTGATGATGTCAATCTGCACCAAATCAACGTCAGCAACTCACACATCTCATACAACCGCGAGGGTGGCATTGTCGTCCGCGATGGCAACGTCCGCAACTTGCATGTGACGGGCTGCGACATCGAAGGCAACATGCCTGACGACACAACCGAAACAGAAGCAGCTAATATCTGGATCGATGTCAGCGGCTCTGAGCAAGACGCATCAAAATCCATTGCAGAGATTGCGATCACTGGCAATACAATCCAGCATTCTGCTAATTACGGCGTTAAGAATGACAAGACTATCGCACCGGGCGGTGCCAACATCCGCTTGTCAGGTAAGGCCATTTACCCCATCAATTCAGTAACCATCACTGGCAACGTTCTGAGCGACACAAGCACGCTGGTCGACATTCGACACAGCCATGATGTGACAGTCACGGGCAATACTTTTTTTGCTCCAATGCCGAATAACCTTACGGTCGAACACAGCCAGCGTGTCATCGTCAACTCAAACACGTTCAACCCTCGGCAATTCGTACGCCCAGGGATCATAGGATTCTCTAACTGCACCGATTGCATGTTGGCGAACTCGACGCTGCACCGCCTTGCGACAGACAGGGGAGGAGTGAGGCTGTCCGAGTGCTCTGGCTGTCTACTAAGTGGGCTGATCATTTCTGAATCCAACTCGGGCATCCTTTTAAACAAAACACACAACACGACAATTTCCAATTGTCGCGTCAGCGGGACCCCAAACGGCTCCTTTGACCTCTTGGTTGAACAGTCAAACAGCGATGTCAAACTGATTGGAAACAGTTTTTCAGGCTTCACAGTCATTGAGCCCGCCTCAACTGAAAGAGCGGACAGCACACCAGAGCCTTGACTCCCTCCGAAAAAGCCAGAAGTGCCCATACGCCCCAACCCAAAAAAAACTGCGACTCTGATGGGCAGAGTCGCAGTTGTTAGTTGTTCAGCGTCGCGAGCGGCCAGAGTAGTGGACCGTGAGGCTACGGTAGGCGGGCGTACATTTGATCCATCCCGCGTCGCAATGTCCACGCCCGCTCCATCGGACATGTCTCCCGCTTCGCAGCGGTAAGCACCATTCTCATGTGCGACCGCATCTCTGTGTCGGTTGTGCTCGCCATGACGGTTTCCATTGTTCGTTGATAAAGACTGGCACACTGAGCGTGGTGACCAGCGTTGTACATCGGTACGCCGCTCGAGATCGCCTCGAAGATCATCTTCTTCGCGTTGACCTTTTTCCCTGATGGAATGAGGACGCGGTCGATCACGTGGATCACGCCGTTCGACGCATCAAGGTCAGTTGTGAGCAATCTCGCGTTGTTCACGCTCGCGCCGCTCTCCGTTGCAGCGATCGCAACGGTCGTTCCCTGCAATGTCTCCGCGTTCTTCGCAGCTAGCGCATCCGGTGAATACACACGACCGGCGATCACGTGGTAGGTCAGGATGTCAACAAGCTGCTGCTTGTTCTCGGGCTTCAACAACGTCTCGATCGTTCCCGCTGGCAACGCTCCAAACGCTTCATCAGTGGGTGCGAAAACTGTGAAAGGCCCTTCCGACCCCAGAGTCTCTGCAAGGCCTGCCGCACCGACAGCAGCAAGTAGGGTCCCGAATGACCCAGCCGCAGAGGCTGTCTCGGGAATCGTTTTATCAGCAGGAAGGATTACGGAATCGATCACGTGGATCACGCCATTATCACACTGAATGTCTGTGGTGACGACTTTCGCACCGTCTACCATCACGCCGTTGTCATTGACCTTGATATCGACCCGCTGACCGTTGACAGTTGCAGCACCCGAAAGCTTAACAACCTGCTCCGCCATCACTGAACCGGGCACGACGTGATAGGCCAGAATCCCCGCCAACGCCGCTTTGTTTTCTGGCTTAAGCAGCTCGGCAACTGTCCCTTCGGGCAGTTTCTTGAATGCCTCATCTGTTGGTGCGAAAACCGTGAAAGGCCCTTCGCCTTTGAGAGTGTCAACAAGGTCCGCGGCGCCGAGTGCTGCGGCCAATGTTTTAAAACTGCCGGCACCGACTGCCGTGTCGACGATGTCTGCAGCCTTCGCAGCCGGGGCCAGCATGGCAACCATGGCGAAAGCGGCTGTGTAACGAAGTAACATTCTCATACCGCACCATCCTGTTCGAAACTCTTGTGTAATTGACCGATGTTGAAAACCGGTGACGCCTCTCTTGGGCACGGAGATTATGCGAGCAAGGCAAGCCCAATCTGCCCGCATGCCCCCGCCCCTCACGTCAGAACCCTCAAATCCACACGTCGGCACAGCGCGATCACACTTAGCCAGAATGACGATTGAAGACAAACAATCACAGCAGCAAGATCTTCTAGTCCGGACAGCTTTACCACCGGCACACACACGGAAAACCATTGCGAGGCATGCCAATTCAGCAATCGAGCTTCGGGATGCGATTACGTATGACTACCCAAAGAAAAGTACAGAAAGCACCGACTGAATTTGCACTGAACGAGCATTCAACGCCACGGCAACCCGTCGCCAATGCCCGGACTATCCTGCTTTTCCCGCAAAACCGCGTTGGAGACTGGCGGGGAGCACGACGACTCTCGAAGACGCTGCTAACTGCGAGAGCGTTCATTCCGGGGTCCTGGGGTCTACGACAGCACGAACCTGAAAAGGCAGTGGGCAGATCTTCCAGCCCCGGCCAGAAACGAAGCTCGCAACGCGGTCAGCGTTGCGAGCTCAGCATTGGGAACCCGGTAATGGGCACTCGATAGTGGGCACTCGCGGCGCGAAAAGCTAACAAACAGCAACTAGACAGCAACTAGACAGCAAC